>NZ_CP012265.1 GCF_001277255.1 Cronobacter condimenti 1330 | reverse complement strand
CTCACCGGGCTTGCGGCATTGAGCGCCATACACGCCGTGGACAGCGCCCTGGCAGGGGAGATGGTCATTGCAAATAACACAATGAGCACAAAGAAAAAACAGACAGCTTTCAGCAGCCCTGAAATATGACGCGTCATCGTTCACCTGAAGTGAAATAATCAGAAGTTCTGGATTATTGCGAAGCGTAACATTGGGCAGATTCGCGTAATGGGGCGATATAGCCGGGTTTTGCAGGGTAATTAGCGGCGTAGCGGCAGCGGTATATTCACTTCGCCTCTTTTTCGTCTTTGTCGCGCGGTTTCTTGCGCGGATCGTCGGACGGCATTTTGAACATCGGCTTATGATTGAGCGAGGTGATGGTGTTTTTCTCGTTGCCACTCACGTGGCTAAACGGCCAGTACATCAAGATATTGGCAATCAGATCCAGCAGGGAAGACATAAGCGCTCCGGGAGTCAATACAGCCATCATGATACCTGAAATTGCCCTTGACTGCGAAGGTGCCCGCGCGAGCGCCATCGCGCTTGACCCATGACAAGGCGGCGCATGGCTGAGCCTTCTTATAATCACGCCCTCAATCCTTCACTGGTGTGATGTTATGGCGTACCAACTTAATCTGAACTGGCCGGAATTTTTAGAAAACTACTGGCAGAAAAAACCTGTCGTCCTGAAGCAGGCATTTGCCGACTTTATTGACCCGATCACGCCCGATGAACTGGCGGGGCTCGCGATGGAGCCGGAAGTCGACAGCCGTCTGGTAAGCCAAACCAACGGCAAATGGCACGCGAGCAATGGCCCGTTCGAGCATTTCGACGGGCTTGGCGAAACCGGCTGGTCGCTGCTGGCGCAGGCGGTAAACCACTGGCACGCCCCGTCCGCCGAGCTGGTACGGCCTTTTCGCGTACTGCCTGACTGGCGTCTTGATGATTTGATGATTTCTTTCTCCGTACCGGGCGGCGGCGTAGGCCCGCATATCGATCAGTACGACGTGTTCATTATTCAGGGGATGGGAAGCCGCCGCTGGCGTGTGGGTGACAAGCTACCGATGCGCCAGTTCTGCCCGCATCCGGCGTTGCTGCATGTCGATCCGTTTGAGCCGATTATCGATGAAGATCTCGAACCGGGCGATATTCTCTACATTCCGCCGGGCTTCCCGCATGACGGTTTTACGCATGAAACGGCGCTGAACTATTCTGTGGGTTTCCGCGGGCCAAATGGGCGCGATCTGATCAGCAGCTTTGCGGATTACGCGCTGGAAAACGATCTGGGCGGCGAACATTACAGCGACCCGGACCTTACCTGCCGTGAACATCCGGGACGCGTTGAAGCGTATGAGCTTGACCGTATCCGCGGCATGATGATGGAGATGATTAACCAGCCTGAGGATTTTAAACAGTGGTTTGGCTCGTTTGTGACGACGCCGCGCCACGAGCTGGATATCGCCGCCGCTGAACCGCCCTACACGCCTGACGAAATTCGCGATGCGCTGATGGGCGGCGAAACGCTGTCGCGCCTGAGCGGCCTGCGCGTACTGAACGTGGGCGGTGCTTTTTTTATTAACAGCGAACGGCTGGACACGGTCGACCCACGCGCAGCAGATATTCTGTGCCGCTATACCGACGTCAGCGCAAAGGCACTGGGCGAGGCGCTGGACAATCCGGCATTCATTGAAGAACTGACCGGGCTTGTGAATCAGGGCTACTGGTTCTTTGACGAATAAGCGCGAATAAACGGCTCTCGCCTGGTGTGAGAGCCGTTGCCTGTGAAAAGTCCCGCCGCGGAAAATTCTCATCGCAATGATTAAAACGCTTTTATTCCCGTATTTGCTTTGGGTAGTTTAGCGCTTGTTTATTTTTATTACCTTTTTTACCTATGCCACTAACGTATTGATGAACGCGACATAAATTATTAGCGGCGGAATATAAACGCTCTGTCAACTAACGCCGTTTATAGATTTACTTTGACGGCCCCGCGCTTATACTGCGAGAAAATTCCTGAAGGAGAACTCCCCCTGAACAGCGATACCGGACATTACTAGCAGGCAAACCCTCGCTGTTTGCCTCTCACGGCGGGCAGCAACGTATCCCCTTCTGATTGCACCCCGAACATTGATCCCTGTTTTAATAAGGAGTGCTTAACCATGTTTTTCTTTCATACCGCTTTATTCCCTCCGCCTTTATATTAATCGCCTTCTTTTCTCAATGATATTTGGCACGCCTTTGTCTTTTCTAAAGGTGAAATGGCGTGCGTCTTTTAAATAGTGTTGCCGCAAGGTGCACAGGCATTTTGCGTCTTCCTGAAATACAGGTGCCGTTATGGCAAAGCTGAATCAAGAAAAATTAAATAAAGCCGCTAAATATCAGGCGGCACGTTTTTGCATCGATGTGGCGTCGGCGGAGCGCCCGGACGATACCTTATTGCGCCTTGAGAGCAGCGCGAAAGGACTACCTGAAAAAGAGGCTGCGGCGCGGCTTGAGCGCTATGGCGCGAATATCGTGTCGCATGACAGTGCGCCGCCTGCGCTTTTGCAACTGTTGCAGGCATTTAACAACCCCTTTATCTATGTGTTGATGGCGCTCGCTGTCATCAGCTTCTTTACGGATTACTACTACCCGCTGCGCGCAGGGCAGGACACCGATCTGACCGGTGTCGTGATTATCGTCACGATGGTGTCGTTAAGCGGCCTGCTTCGTTTCTGGCAGGAATTTCGCACGAACAAGGCGGCTCAGGCGCTGAAATCGATGGTACGCACCACGGCAACCGTGCTGCGCCGTACCGCCAGTAATCGTGACGGCGAGATGCGCGAAATCCCGGTCGAGGCGCTGGTGCCTGGAGACATTGTGTTTCTTTCAGCAGGCGACCTTATCCCGGCGGATATGCGATTACTCGAATCACGCGACCTTTTTATCAGCCAGGCGATGCTCAGTGGCGAATCGCTGCCGGTGGAAAAGTATGACGTGACCGCCAGCATTCAGAATAAGAGCGCATCGGAGGGCGAAACGCCGGCGCCGGGCGGCAGTCTGCTCGATCGCGGTAATATCTGCCTGATGGGCACCAGTGTGGCAAGCGGTACGGCGTGCGGCGTCGTGGTGGCTACCGGCGCGAAAACCTATTTTGGCTCGCTTGCGAAATCGATTGTGGGCGGCCGCCCCCAGACCGCCTTTGACAGAGGCGTGAACAGCGTCAGCTGGCTGCTGATCCGCTTTATGATGGTCATGGTGCCGGTCGTGCTGTTGATTAATGGCTTCACTAAAGGCGACTGGCTGGACGCCACCTTTTTTGCGCTGGCAGTTGCGGTGGGGCTGACACCTGAAATGCTGCCGATGATTGTCAGTGCTAATCTGGCGAAAGGCGCGATGGTAATGGCACGCCGCAAAGTGATTGTGAAAAGGCTGAATGCGATTCAGAACATCGGCGCGATGGATGTACTGTGTACCGACAAAACCGGCACGCTCACCGAAGACCATATCCTTCTTGAGAAGCATCTCGACAGCCAGGGACGGGAAAGTCTGCCTGTGCTGGCTTTAGCGTGGCTAAACAGCGCCAACCTGAGCGGCGCCAAAAACCTGATGGACCAGGCGGTGCTGACATCCGGGCAGGCGTCGCTTCCGGCATCGGTACGCACTGGCTATTTTAAAGTCGATGAACTGCCGTTTGATTTTGTGCGTCGTCGCGTCTCGGTGGTGGTTGAAGGCTATGGCGAGCGTCAGCAAACGCTGATTTGCAAAGGCGCGGTAGAGGAGATGCTGGCGATAGCTACCCATATACGCGAGAACGGCGCGATATTCCCGCTCGACGCTGCCCGTCGGGCGGCATACCAGGCATTGACTCGCCAGTATAACGCGCAGGGATTTCGGGTGCTGGTGGTGGCTACACGCGAGCTTGTCGGGCCGGGGTTGTGCCATCCACTCAGCCATGAAGATGAAAACGGGCTGATTATCGAAGGTATGTTAACCTTCCTCGATCCGCCAAAGGCGAGCGCACGTCAGGCGATTGCCGCGCTTCAGACCCACGGCGTAACCGTGAAAGTGCTCACTGGCGATAACCCTGTGGTGACGGCGCGCATTTGTGAGGAGGTCGGCATTGATAACCTGGCTATCCTGACTGGCGATCAGATTGAGGCGATGGACGATATGCACCTTGCCGCCGCCGTCGAAACGTGTGCGATCTTCGCGAAGCTTACGCCACTGCAGAAATCACGCATTCTGAAAACGCTGCAACGTAACGGCCACACGGTAGGATTCCTTGGTGACGGTATCAACGACGCGCCTGCACTGCGCGATGCCGATGTGGGGATTTCTGTCGACAGTGCCGCGGATATCGCCAAAGAGTCTTCAGACATTATTCTGCTGCAAAAAGATTTACAGGTACTGGAGCAGGGCGTGCTCACCGGGCGCGAAACGTTCGGCAATATCATCAAATACCTGAACATGACGGCCAGTTCTAATTTCGGCAATGTGTTTTCGGTGCTGGTGGCGAGCGCGTTTATCCCGTTCCTGCCAATGCTGGCCATTCACCTGCTGATCCAGAACCTGATGTATGACATGTCGCAGCTTTCTCTGCCGTGGGATCGCATGGATAAGGCGTTTCTTAGCAAACCGCGTAAATGGGATGCGAAGAATATTACGCGCTTTATGATCTGGATGGGGCCGACGTCGTCGCTGTTCGATATTGTGACATTTGCAGTGATGTGGTTTGTCTTCGCCGCAAATAGCCCGCAGGTGCAGTCGCTTTTTCAGTCAGGCTGGTTTGTGGAAGGTCTGCTGTCACAGACACTGGTCGTGCATATGCTGCGCACGCGGAGGATCCCGTTTATTCAGAGCCGTGCCGCGCTGCCAGTGATGCTGACGACAGGCCTTGTGATGGCGCTCGGCATTTATATCCCGTTCTCTCCACTCGGACACATGGTCGGGCTGGTGCCACTGCCGTGGCGCTATTTCCCCTGGCTTGCAGGTATTCTTCTGGCCTATTGCGTCGTCGCACAGCTGATGAAGCGATGGTATATCCGTAAATTTGGTCAGTGGTTCTGACGGGTAAACACATAAAGGGGCGAATGCCCCTTTATGACTTGCGTCAGTGTCGTTGCGTTTATTTACGTTTTTTGCCCCGCAAACTTCGAATTTAGCGCCCAATTTCTATATCATGCGGCCCCTGTTTCGGCGGGAATGTCGCGAGTGGCGGCCTGCATCTCTTTCTTATATCGCCTGCGGAAACCGTATCGGTAGATCCTTAATCCATTAACCTGAAGTATAAAAAAATGACATTTTCAACCACCAGGGATGGCGAACTGCCCGCCCGCACCGGCTGGACATTCAGAGATACGCTCTGGATGCTCGGCGTTTACGGCGCGACTGTCGGCGCGGGAACCCTGTTCCTCCCTGTCGAAATCGGCACGCGCGGCCCGCTGGTTTTCTTGTTACTGCTGGTGCTGGGCTTTCCGCTCTCTCTGGTGCCGCACGTTCTGATTTGCCGCGTGTTTATGCGCGATAACCAGACCGGTGATGATTCACTGCCGCTGTTTGGCGCCTTTTTTGGCGCGAAAGGAAGAGAGGCTATCCGCATCTTCTTCTGCGTGGCGCATTTCCCTGTCACGCTGGTGTATGCGATTTCGCTGGTGAATGCGCTCTCGGATTATCTGCTCAACCGGATGCATATCGCGCACGTCAGCCGCGCGCTGTTGGCCTTCTTCGTGGTGGCCGGACTGTTTCTGGTGCTGAGCAAAGGGCGCGATAAGGTCGTCAATACCATGGGCGCGCTGGCGCTGCCGTTTGCATTGTCGCTGTTGTTGATTGCCGTGATACAGATCCCCGGCTGGGATCTGGCAAATGTCAGCCTGCCGCTGATCCCGGCCGGTGAACCGACGGGCGAGGCGTTTAAAAATATCTGGCTGACGCTGCCGCTTATCTCCTTTTCGCTCTGTTCGGCGCCGTTGATAGCGCCCCTGGCGTCGTACTACCGCGAGACGGGCCATGGCGGCGAAGCGAAATCGGTGCGCGTGGTGCGCGTGGCGTACGCGTTGATTATTTTTAGCATCATTTTCTTTGTACTGAGCTGCCTGCTGGCTAATTCCCCTGCAACTTTCGCGCGCGCGAAAGCGGAAAACCTCAACATGCTGTCGGTCATGCAGAGTAAGGGTGGGCTGGATCTGCTTTATATTATCGCGCCGTTTATCGCGATTGTGGGGATGACTAAATCGTTCCTGGGCGTGTGCCTGCCGGTCGCGGAAACCCTGACAACGATGATTTCGCAGCGTACCGGGGCGCAGAAGAGCGGAAAAACACTCGCGTTTTTTGCTATGTTCGCCGTGACGTTTGGCGTGGTGTACCTCAATCCGGATGTGATTACGCTGATTGAAACCGTCTGCGGGCCACTGACCGCCATCTTCCTGTTTTTAATCCCGACCTACCTGATTTATACCCGCGAGGCATTGCCCTCGCTGCGCGGCCCCACGGCTATCGTGGTGGCGACTGGCGGCGCACTGACCGTCTCCGCGCTGCTGTACAGCATGTTTTGATCCTGAAAATATTTCAGCATCAACGCGTAATTTGACCCTGCTTCGGCAGGGTTTTTTTACGTCTGCTTTCTTTTTTACAACGCCAATTTAGCCTCAGCAAAAAGGCTATTTTATCGGCACACAGGCTACAATTCAGGCTGTAATCCTGTGAAATGATTAAATAGCACGCAAAAAAATAACCGCATAACTTAGCGCGTTAATTCTTTAATGAATACTAAGGAAAATCTTAATTCAGCTATTCCCCTCATTCGGAATAACTTATTTATCGATAATTATTTCGACAGTTGACGCCTCTCAGATTTTTGCCTATCTTCACGCTTAATTAAATGTTAGCGATGCTTAACTCTCATTTCAGTGCAGCATTCTGAATGTCACGTTTTGCGTAGCGCCCGAAACAAGACCGCACGGGATATACATCAATAAATCGAGATCTTAAAAAAGAAACCGTATCGAGATAGTAACGCTCAGAAATTAAACGCGACGCGCCGGGGAATTTATCCGTCCGGCGCCCGATGAAGCGCGCCCGTAGACGGACCAACGCATTATTACAGCGCCTGTAAAACTGCTGCGTGATTTAGGCCTTATTCAGAAAAGAATGAGGGCGGGATTATTACATTCGAAATCAAACGTTAAGGGAAAATACAATGACGCAACCGACTAATCTGGTGACGATAGACAGTCATCATGACAGAAAAGAGTTTTATTCTCAGTTAAAAGACCAGGGCATTTCAGCCACTGACGTAATGGGAATGCTGGTCAGCGGAAACATTCCGGAAGTGATGTATCGCGAGCAAGAAATTTTGTCGGCACTGGCGATACTTTCCTGCCGTAATACTAACAGTCTGGTGGTTTCTGGTAATGAAGGCGTCGGCAAGTCCTGTTTTGTGCGTAATCTTTCTCGTTTTCTTTTACACATTCAACCGGGCGCACATATGGCCGAAATTAATCTGGTTTCCCTCTATACAGGTAATACCAGTTTAGCGGAGACAGAAAAGAAACTGGCGCTGGCGGCAGAGCTTGCGGCGCGGCATAAAGTCATTTTGTATTTCGACGGCACACACGCATTCCCGGCAGACAATGGGCAGGCCTCGCCCGGTATGCAGGTGCTGACCGCCCTGAAACCGTACCTGATAGCCCCGTTCCGTTGCATTATTTCCGCACCCTGCGACGCGGTAGAAAAACTTAAAAATGATGTGACGTATAAAAAACGTTTCCGTTTTATGACTCTCTGTTCTCTGAACGGTGTTCAAAAGAAAAATGTCATTTTAAATCGTTTCGGTAACACGCCATTTATTGAGGATGCCCTTGCGGAATCCGGCGGCGAAACGCGGGAATTACATCAACTTATCGAAAATATTGATTACCTGCAGTCGCTTGAACGCGTGAAAGCGAAGCTGGAAATAACCGAATCGTAATCGCACAGAACGGGTGACGAAGGGGTAGCCCAGCCACTTTTATTGTCTGATGTTATCAGCGTCACGAAATCGCTTCAGATTTACCTTATGTCTTAAGTTTGCCTTAAGGTTGAATCACTAGGATGGAAACATCAGGAATAAGGGACATGTTCTCCACCTTCTGCTTACGGGCCGTCGCGATGTCAGACGGCCCGCTTTTTTTCTGTTGCTTTTCGCATCATCTCTTTCTTCTTGATCTCATTCAGATAATCCGTCTGGCACGCTCAGCCGACCTGCCTTGACAAAAAATTTACTTAAGTCACGCATAAGGCTTCCCGGCAAATTGCCGATAGATAGGGAATATATCCTGCTTATTTACGGTAGTTTAGGAGAAGATAATGACCACCAGGCTCTCTTCGGGAAGAAAGCTTAAAACCAAGACGCTGATGCTGTTATCTATTTTTGTCACGATCACAGCAGGTTTCGGTATCACGATGGGATTGCTCTTGTGGCAATCGATGTCGCAACAAGAGTATGTCGCGAAAAAGCATCTTCAGCAGATAGCACAGTCGGAAGCCTTACAGGTGAGTCGTCGGCTGGATTCGGCTCTCACCGCCGCGCGCGATGTCGGCACCAGCGCCTGGGCGTTGCACGAATCGGGCCTGAAAGAGCGCAAAGGTCTTGAGCAGTTGCTGGTAAGCTTCCTGCGCGCCCATGACGACTTTCTGTCGATGTCATTGACGTTTGAGCCCAATTCGTTTGATGGCAATGATGCCGCGTTCGCAGGCCTGGCGGGACAGGATCCGAACGGGCGTTACGCCCGGTATGTGGATCGCGACAGCGCGGGTAACCCGGCGCTGCATAATCTGGTGGATTACGAAACGGCCGGTAGTGGCGATTATTACGTGCTGCCGCGTCAGCGCCAGAAGGATGTCATCATTGAGCCTTATATCTACCCGTATAACGGTGTGGACGTGATGCTGACGTCGATTGCTGCGCCGATCATGCGCGACGGGAAATTCCAGGGCTCGGTGACCTCCGATTTCTCCCTTGAAACGCTGCAAAAAATGGTGGGAGCCATCAAACCGTGGGATGGCGTCGGCTATGCGCTGCTGCTTTCCGCCGATAACAAGGTGATCTCCGCACCGGATAAAGCCGCGATTGGCAAGCCGTACAAGGGCTCCGTGAGCGGGCGCGATGTAATTCGTTATAACGATCCGGTCCTCGGTGAACCCGCGTTTATCACCTGGAACACGATTGATGTAGGCAACAGTGGCACACCGTGGAAGCTGGCCGTGATAACGCCAGTCAGCGTGGTGATGGCGGAAGCCTGGCAGGGATTGATTAACGCGCTGATTCTGATGGTGCTGAGTATCGCGGTGGTCAGTCTGGTCGTGGCGCTGGTGTTTACCCGCAAAGTGGCGCGTCCGGTTGGCGGCGAACCGCTTGAAGCGGCGGAAATCGCGCTTTCGGTTGCGCATGGCAATCTGAACAATGCGATCCCGGTGCAGCGTGGCGATACCAGCAGCATTTTCTATGCGCTGAGCACCATGCAGTCACAACTGCGTGAGATTGTCGGCAATATCAGCGACGCCAGCCATTCCGTGCGTTCGGGCAGTAGCGAAATCGCCACCGGCAATACCGATCTGGCGTCCCGCACGGAGGAGCAGGCGGCAGCGATTGTTGAGACGGCGGCCAGCATGGAAGAGATTTCGGTCACCGTGAAGAACAACGCTGACAGCGCGTCGCGCGCCATTGTACTGACAGGCAAAGCGAAAGCGATCGCAGGGCAGGGCGAAGCGCTGGTCGACAAAGTGGTGCATGTCATGTCGCAGGTGGATGAAAGCTCACAGAAGATTAGCGATATCACCAACATTATCGACAGTATCGCCTTCCAGACGAACATTCTGGCGCTGAACGCCGCCGTGGAAGCGGCGCGTGCCGGCGAGCAGGGACGTGGTTTTGCGGTGGTGGCGGGTGAAGTTCGCACACTTGCCAGCCGCAGCGCGAACGCGGCGAAAGAGATCTCTCAGTTGATCCATGAATCGACCAACCGTGTCGGGCAGGGCGTTACGCTCGTGAATGAGACGGGCACCACGATGAAGCAGATCATCGAGGCCGTCAGTAGCGTGCACCTGGCGATTAACGAGATTGTTCAGGCGCTGGATGAGCAGACCCGCGGCGTGGATCAGATTAGCGTGGCGGTCAATCAGATGGACAGCGTCACTCAGCAGAACGCCTCGCTGGTGCAGCAGGTTTCCGCGGCCGCCATGTCGCTTGAAGAACAGGCGAAAGCGCTGGAAACCGCGCTGGCATTCTTCGAAACCCGCCAGCAGATGGCCTGACGTTTAACAGCGCAGTTTATTGCCGCATAAGGTTCGCCTTATGCGGTTTTTTTATGCCTGTTTTCCTTGCGCGATACATGTTCGTTGCCGGTACGCAATCCCGTTATCTGGTATGTATAAACCTTATATTTCAAATGGTAATATTGACGCGCCTGATGCGCAGCCCACGCGCGACGGTACACTCTGTCTCGCCTGAACCAGACCGGCAGGGCAGCACCCCCCGTTTTTAAAGGAGCTTGTACGATGCGATACGGCATCATGGCAATTGTGGTCGCGACGGCGCTGGCAGGATGTGCAACCAGAACCTCTCCAGAAATACATGCGCGCCACTATGTTTTGCAGGGCATGGAGTCGCACGATGCGAATATGAAAGTGGATAAAGCTGGCAGTATCGCTGCGTTTTTACCCGCGTTTACGCAGGTCTATGACCAGGGCAAAGCGGATAAAGCGCAAGGGCGAGATGCTGCCTGGGCACAGCAGCAGGCTAAGGCGTATCGCGATCAGGCCTTTGATGTAAAAATCACCAGTGAATTTGGCAACCATCGCGGTCAGTTTATCGATGACGCCAGCACCCCGCGCGAAAAGCGTATACTCGCGGACGATATGGCGCAGACGTATCTTGACGGATTTTATGGTCGCTAAGCGT
This sequence comes from Cronobacter condimenti 1330, assembly GCF_001277255.1. NCBI lineage: Bacteria > Pseudomonadati > Pseudomonadota > Gammaproteobacteria > Enterobacterales > Enterobacteriaceae > Cronobacter > Cronobacter condimenti. The sequence goes on along the minus strand of NZ_CP012265.1, from coordinate 140,594 downwards.
TCATCGCGCGCACGTTCTGAACAAACCTGCCGGTGAGTGTGCAACGCAGACCGGGTGTGTAGCCGGTCTGCGAGAGGCTTAGTAGGCGTTAACAGAGATCATGCAGCCATAATCTTTGGAGATATGGGTGATCGTGCCGTCCACTTTGAGACGCTGCCCTTCATTGAGGGCATTCATATCCGGATATCCTCTGACGGCGACAGTATTGCTGCCGACTTTCATCAGGAAAAATGGTTCGGTGATGAGGTTATCATCATGAAGATGAACAACCCCTTCAGCGGTCATGCCCAGCCCGCCAAACGTCTGATTTGCGCGGCCAGGGTTGTTTTTCGCCTCGGCGCAAATCTGGCTCACAGACTTATCCGTTTTCTGCAGCGGTGCTTTTAATCCTTTGTTAATACTGGCTAAACCTGAATTCAGGGGACCCAGTCCGTCGTTTAACTGCGCGCAACCTGAAAGAATAAGGGTTGAAAGCAGTGCGGCGTATCCAATCTTCATATTTGTCACTCTTAGAAACTATATCCATAAATATCAACCAGATAATAACATACTCATCACTTTCAGGGGGCGAAGTGCCTTTTCTGGTAGGTAAGCGATCTTTATACAAAGATTGTGCACATATGTGCCTGTGCTGACGTGCACTGGAAAGCGGGCAGGGTTGCTTATTGGCTTGCGCCTTTATATGACTAAACTTCATTCTTGAAGGTATAGTTACAACATCCATATGAGTGGATTGGGTTTGCACCTGCCGCGCAGACTGCAGTTCTGAGACCATGGCGTCGCGTTAAGCGCCGTTGGGCCTCATCGCCGTATTTGAAACCACCGAGCGCGGAATTACCCTTGTTGGGCCGCCCGCGCCCGCCCGAAGGGCGGGTAAACCTGTAATCGCTTTAATGAATGTTGTAACTACATCGCTAAGCGGCCCTTACCGGCCCGCCAAGCCGGAGATACGGGCAGACGGTGTCTGCCCCACTCCGACGATGTAGCGCAGCGTTTATATCGCGTGAGAGGGAATGGTCTGGCAGGATGGAAAACCCGGGCGTTTATTTCAGACACGTCACATACTTTTCCCCCGAGCGGCGTACCGCCTCGCTGGCGCCAGACAGAATTTCACGTCCATCAAACGCGCCGTAGAGTTTTTCAAACGGTACGGCCTGTAAACGCTGCGTGATTTCGCTGACCGTGTCTGCCGCGAGCGGCAACATATTCGGGTAGCTCCACATAAAAGAGACTGCATCCGTGCCAGGTGTGACCTGTAAAATGTCGCCGGTGAGCAGCGTACCGCCGTCTCGTGCATCATAAAGCACACATCCGCCCGGGAAGTGTCCACCAAGACGAAGCAGGCTCACCTCATCTGTCAGCGCCAGTGTGTCACCCTCCCAGAGCCGGATATAAGCGCTGTCGCGCATGATCCATTCGCGGTCATGCGCGTGGAGATACACCGGCGCGTTAAATTCAGCGGCCCAGTCCTGCATCGTGGTGTAATAGTGCGGATGTGAGATGGCTATTGCCATCAGCCCGCCAAGCGCGGCGACCAGCGCTTTCGTGGCACCGTCCAGGTTCGCAATACAATCCCACAGAATATTGCCTTGCGGCGTGATGAGCACAAACGCGCGCTGACCGATGGCAAACGCGGGCACTGTCTCTATGCTGAAGAGTTCGGGACGATGCTGCTGCCATTTATTGCTGTGCGACGCGAGCAGCGTGCGCGCACCAATCCACGCCTGTCCCGTATGGGGCACAAACTGACGATCGTCTTCGCAGATTTTGCAATGTGTCGGATGCCCTGTGGCGACGTCATACGACGTGCCGCAGGCTTTACATAATGTCACCATTCCATCGCCCTCACTTAAGGTTCGTGTATCGTGAGAAAACGACACGCGGTCATTTCCCCAACCCTAAGCCAGTAACCATAGAACACGTCGGGAGCAGTGTGGCGTTTATCGTGCGGTGGGTTTTGCGCAAAGATAAGCAGGCCTGCTGTCGCAAGCCTGACTACCGGCGTTATGCCTCGCCTTCAACCAGATAAAACGAGCCGTGCGCCGCGTGCTCACGCAGCGCTCTTGCCGCTTCATAGGCCGGACTGTGGTAAAAGCGCTGCGCCTCTTCAAATGAGGCGAACTCCAGCACTACATGTTTTTCATGGGCGTCGCCTTCCACATTTTCATGACGCCCGGACCAGGTCACCACGTTCGGGTTGAACCCTTTCAGGGCCTCGCCAGCGGCTTGTGCGTAACCAGCGTAAGCGTCAGGATCGGTGATAGTGACATGGGCTATCAGATAACCTTTTGGCATGTTGTCTCTCTTTTGCTGTGGGGGTGAGTGAATACTGAAAGCCAGTGTATTGAGTAACAAACGCGGGATAAATCCTCGTCAGAAGAACAGACTGTTACGGGCACTAACAACAATCCCGCCTGGCTGCGCCACGCATGGGCGCCCCCGCAGCCTTGTACCGTCTTTTCATCCCAGCGGCATGCAGGCCGCCTGCGAGATTACGATTCACCGCTGTCTGACTATCACATAAATATCTTTAATGTTTTCTGAATCAGGCACCTATAAAAAAAGCGCTTCGGAAAGGCTAATTTTTGATCGGTGTTGCGCCGATAGTCGTTATGCCAGTGTGCCTGACGCACTGGCTTCACACAGCGAAAAAGGGCACCCGAGGAAAAAATCTATGTCCATAACACAACGGCTTATGCTGACGTTTTCATTACTTTCAACAGCCCTGATAACGATGGTGATTGTGGCTGTTGTGGTGGTCAGTAATTTTCAGGCACGGTTTCAGTACGTACAGGAAAACACCGTTCCGTCGATTCTTGATATCGGCAAAATGATAGACAGCAGCAACTCCCTGATTATCAAGTTCTACCGCCACCAGAGTGCAGCGAATGCCGCACAACAGGCGCAGATTGAGAAAGAGATCGATACCACCCTCAACCGTATCAGCACGCAGAATCAGTATTATCTGCAAAATGAGATCTCGAACGATGAAGATCGCCAGATTTCTGAAAACGCAGCGACCCTCATTCAGACGATTCAGTCCCGCCTGCCTGCGTTTCTTGAAATTTCACGCGCGCAGAACACCGCTGCGGTACTGGCGGCATTGCACAATGAAGACGGTATCGGTGGGGTAGCAAAACAGCTGATTGCGGTTTATCAGAAACAGCTCGGGCTGAATGAAGAGATCGGTAATAAAATGCGTACAGAAAGTGATAATGCTTACTATCTGACGCTCTGGGGGCTGATTAGCGCCTCGGCGGTCGTGATCATTATCCTTGGCTTTTTCACGCTGAAAACCATTTTCGCGATTCGCAACCAGCTCAACAGCATGCGCCAGACGCTGGAAAGCGCCAGCGAGCGTCTTGATCTCACGCTTCGTGCTGATGACTCGCGTACCGATGAAATCGGGTTAACCGCAAAAGCGTATAACACGCTTGCCGCGAATGTCGCCTCCTCGCTCGCCGCAGTGGAAGCTTCGGCACAGTCAGTGAGCTCGGCGTCCGGACAAATTTCCGCAGGTAACGAAGATCTCTCGTCACGCACGGAAGAACAGGCGGCCTCACTTGAGCAAACGGCCGCCAGCATGGCTGAGCTGACCGAAACGGTTCGCCAGACCGCGGAAAACACGCAGATGGCAAGCCAGCTTGCGAAAAACGCCCGCGAAATTTCCGAAGACAGCCAGGCGCGCGTGAACACCATGTTGACCACTATGGGCAACATTCGCGACAGCTCTTCAAAAATCACCGATATTATTGCGCTTATCGAAGGCATTGCATTCCAGACCAATATTCTGGCGCTCAACGCGGCGGTGGAAGCCGCGCGCGCTGGCGAACAGGGCAGGGGCTTTGCCGTCGTGGCAGGCGAGGTCAGAACACTGGCGCAGCGTTCGTCGTCGTCCGCCCGTGAAATTAAAGAACTTATCGAGAACTCGATGCAGTTCGTCGAGGCCGGCTCGGCGCAGGCGGAAGGCGTAGGCCAGAACATCGGCAAGATGAACGAAGCGGTTCGTCAGGTCACCGATATCGTGGATGAAATCTCCGTGGCCGCCCAGGAGCAGTCGCAGGGGATAAACCAGGTCCATCTGGCCGTGAATCAGATGGACGATGTTACCCAGCAGAACGCCTCGCTGGTAGAACAGGCGTCTGCTGCATCGCAGTCACTGATGGAGCAAGCCGCGTCGCTGAACCGTCTGGTCAGCACATTTACGATAGTTGCGACCGGGCATTCAAAACCGGCTGTTCGCGAGGCCTTCTCTGCCGCCGCCCCGCTCAAGACGCTGCGCCCGGCCCCCGCTGCCGTGCCGGCATCCGAGGATGACTGGCAGAGTTTCTGATAACACTGTATTACTGTTGATAAAAAAGCCGCCTTTAAGGCGGCTTTTTCATTGATATCGGTAAGCCGTTATTTTAACGGATTCCCAAAGGCTTTCAGGTAAGTCTCACCAAAACGGTAAGAGGCATAATCTGTCAGGTGTCCGGCATCACGAGCAATAATTACTTAGTCGAAAAGCACTTATAAACTTTAGTAAGGCGTTTCTCAATGCCATTATTCCGGGCAAGACTATCTCTAACCGACAAGGAAAAGGAAATGGACATCATTTTGATGCGCCACGGCCGGCCCGATATTCCAGATGCACAAAGGCTCAGCGCGCGTGATATGCGAGGCTGGATAACGGCTTACGATCTCGCGGACACTGGCAGCAGCACACCGCCCGCAATAAGCCGTCAACTGGCAACGCAGGCAGATATCGTTATCAGTAGCGACTTACCCCGCGCTATGTCCTCGCTACGGGCGCTGGGCTGTACGCCTGCTCACACCGATGCCCTGTACCGGGAGGCGGAATTACCGGTCTGTCATCTCGGTGCAGTGAAATTATCACCGCTTACCTGGGCTGGGCTGTTTCGCGTGTTGTGGTTGTGCGGCATGTCGGGGGACGTTGAATCGTTGCGCGCCGCCAAAGCCCGTGCGGCGCAAGCGGCGCAGAATCTGATAAATCTTGCCAGTGCCAGTGACGAAAACGTGCTGCTGATGGGGCACGGCATCATGAACCGGCTGATTGCCAGCGCGCTGCTCAGCAAGGGCTGGCGCGAGATACTTAAACCCGGCAAAAGTTACTGGAGCGCAGGGATTTACCGCTCGCCCACATAACACGCGCCTGATAGCGCTCGGTTAACGTCACGTTCCTGCCTTCAACAGGGAATCAGTACGAGTACCTCCTACAAAAAGGCTTTTAACATGCGTTTCCGGCTGCGTAAGACGGTCATCATCATCACTGTTTTGATTCTGCTGTTAGCCCTGTGGGTAATGATCCGCCTTGCGATTTTTGATGCGCAGAGCCTCCCGCAAGCTCATACGGTGACTTTTATTCATAATGGAAATCCCTTACAGGGAACACTGACGCTTCCGGATAGTGTGCAACATCCCCCCGTAGCACTTCTGGTGCATGGTGACGGCGCCCAGGATCGCTGGTCGCAAGGCGGTTATCTCCCCCTCGTAAATACGCTGCTGGCAAACGGTATTGCCGTATTTTCATGGGATAAACCGGGCGTGGGGGAGAGTGGTGGGAACTGGCTGGCGCAAACGATGCGCGATCGTAGTGACGAAGCGTTACAGGCGATAACAACGCTTAGAAAAATACCCGCGCTCTCACACAGCCGATTCGGTTTTTTAGGTTTTTCTCAAGCAGGGTGGGTAGTGCCAAAAGCTGCCGCGCTGGCGCATGCTGACTTTGCCGTCATTGTTGGCGGTGCGATTAACTGGCGCGATCAGGGAAGCTATTTTCTTGAGACACGGCTTGCGCTTTCAGGGCACACGCCTTCAGAGATAGCGCAGGCAATACAAAATGACAGACTGGATTTTGCCAGACGTTATACCGCACAAACCGTCTCGCAGCCCTGTGCAGGGCGCTGTACTCGTGATGATTTCGAACGGCGCAATGCGCTTGCCGATGCCCGCGCGGATATCACACCAATGAAAATTCCCGTGATGGTGTTAATGGGCGCAAATGACCGCAACGTCAGGCCTGGCGAAACGCTGGCTGTGTGGGCCGCTACGCTGCCTTCAACGACACCGCGTTGCCTGCGGATGATAGATGGCGCAACGCATGGCTTACTGAAAAGCCGCTGGTACGATTACCAGCTTCCCTCTCAGTGGCCATGGTGGGCGCAGGCGCTGTTTCTGCTTTCCGGTGAGCACGCATATGCGCCCGGCGCGCCTGAGGCGATCGCAACCTGGATCCATACCCAACAATGCGCGCCATACTGATACCATGACAAACGTTAACGGGACAGAGGTAACACTATGACAGTAAAACATGTTTTGATTATCGGGGCATCGCGCGGCATTGGTCGTGGGCTTGCCGAGACATTCGCACGCGATGGCGTCGACGTCATCGCGACGGTGCGTAGCGAGAAAAGCCATGGCGAGGCGTTTCCTGGCATAACGACCCAACTCGTCGATATGACGGACGCTGCCAGCTGCGCCCAGCTTCAGGAAACGCTGAGCGCAGTAAAATTTGACGCGCTCATTGTTAATGCAGGCATCTATGGGCCGGATCATCAGAGCCCTGCCAAGGTTACGCAAGACGAAGCCGCATCGCTGTTTATGACGAACGCTATTGCGCCGGTGCGCCTCGCCGAAGCGATGCTCCCTCAGGTACGTGAAGGCGGCGTTATCGCGTTTATGTCGTCACGCACCGCGAGCTTTACGCATAACGACACCGGCGACATGGCGCTCTATCGCGCCAGCAAAAGCGCGCTGAATTCACTGGCTCGCTCGTTCGCGGTGACCAAAGCCTTGCCAGGGAAACGCGCCGTCTTACTGCTGCACCCAGGCTGGGTTCAGACCGACATGGGCGGCTCACGCGCACCGGTAACGGTCGAGGAGAGCGCCGCGGGCCTGAAAGCGGTTATCACGGCCGCGCTGGATAACCCCTCATGCCGGTTTGTCGATTACCAGGGCGAAGAGATAGCGCCATAGCGGCGTCAGGCGAGGCGGAAATGCGAAGGCGCGTCAGGCGCGCCTTTTTAAATCGCGCAGGCATGGATACAGGCATGGTTAACAGGCGGGTGCGATATTAACACCGTTGGGCAACGAGGATTGTCATCAAAACCAAAGGTACAGGCCCAACGGTGTATTCGGGCCGTCTGGCAAACAGAATACATCCTGTTATGCCTGTTTCTTAATTGTCAGTGCCGCAGTCGGTAATAGACTTACTCATATTAAAACCCGTAACACCGAATCCGCTCGCTTCATAGACATGCCGGGCGCGATCATTGTCACCGGCAACACGCAGTCTGATCTCTTTAAAATTCTGTGCCTGCAGATAATTTTCAAAAGCACGCAGAGATTGTTTGCCAAGCCCCTGTCCCTGGCTGGCGTTGAAAATATGAAAATCGTAGATAAAAACCGTGCGCACAGTCGTATCGGGTTTATACCAGAGATAACCCACATGATTGTGAGTATTGTCCGAATGCATAACAATACTCAATAAAACATGTCCTGGGGTATTAACCCCCTCGGGAAGTAATTCCGATATTTCCTGCTTCGCCCTTGCAAGAGCATCACGCTGGGAGAGCCGGTAGTTTGTTTCGAGTTCACAGGCATAATCATGAACAAAATAGTCGAGGTAAGCAGGGTACTCATCATTTGTCATCGTACGGAAAGAAATCACACCTGAATCCTCAATCTGAACGTAGTTATCAATATGAATATACTGATAGCAATGCGGTTACCTGTCGTCAATACAGTTCACTTATCAACATACACATTGAGCCGAATTGATGAACATAAAACGCGTAGTGATGCCCGCGTTTGGCTGTGCGTTCAACGGGCCGATGCAACGCTCTCTTTAATGAAGGGGATGCCGCCATGAAATGAAGGCCGAGAATTAACTTAACACCAGAACAGAAAGTGATTATCCGGGACAGATATAAACCACCTCATTCCCGGCATGATTGCGACAGAAATCATTTTTCTTTCACGCCTACAATTTTCCAGATGGATAGCTTCCTGTTATCGCCTTTTCCCGTTGCGTCGACGATAGCGCCCCGGAGAAATCCCGTAATAAAGCGTGAACGCGCGGGTGAATGTCTGGTGCGAAACATAACCATTTTTCAGCGCTATGGTAATGATAGCGTCATCGCCATTAGCCAATTCGACTAATGCCTTCTCCATTCGCTTCTTTATGATAAAAAACCCTACCGTCATGCCGGTATGCATCTTTGAGCCCGGGCCTATAACCTTCCTGTTAAAACAGTAGCAATGCTACGGAGCATGCCTGAAATGCTATTAAAACCTTCCCTGGCGGGCTGGGAACCGTCTGACTTTCATATATATAAAGAAACCTACCGCCAGTACGGTGGCAGTGTAAATACTCATCCAGATGCCGTAGAATTCTTCATGCAACATAAAGATATGCGGTTCACTTTCTGGCATTTTTTAATGTCGCATTAAATAAAATAACAGCCGCTTATTTTACGGTAAATGACCAGGATTTTGGTCTTAACGTCTGGCGAGAATACCCTTTGTCTTATGACGAAGTCATGATGCCGATTGCCGAAAATGCACGCGTGCTTTTGCCCATTAAAACGAACCGGCTATCACTCAGGCATCGAAACAGCGTGTTAAATTCCAGTTTTCTCTTCAGAACAAAGCGTAAGGTTTGTCTGGTGAAAGATCAGTTTTCCACGAAAACCATCAAAAAAAGAAACAGCGAACTGCGAAAATTCCTCGCCTCAGGCGGAGAAAGCCATCAACTTTCCGCACTTGAGGTTGGTGATATCGCTGATTTCTATATTTATCTTTTTAATAAAAGATTCTCTGACACCGTAAGATGCTATGGAAAACTTAATCTCATTGAGATGTTAACCCCATTAAAACATATGATAGCAGGAAGCCTGTTTTTTTATAAAGGGGCGCCCTGCGTAATAGATATGGTTTTGAAAGCGGAAAGTGACAACCTTATTTATTTTGATGTGCCCAATGGCGGTCTTGACCCCGTATTTAACCCACTTAGCCCAGGCAGCTTACTCATGTGGAATAATATTAATGAGGCCAGATCACTGTGTCACTCTGGAAATAAAGCGATGATATTTTGCATCGGGCTTTATGACAAAAACTGGGATTACAAACTGAGATGGGCGAATGCACAACGCACGGGTAAGACTCTTGTCATCTAAGATAGCGTGACCGCCATTCATATAAAGGTCATCAGCTCCATCCCTTTTTATCGTCACAAGGGCTGTGCGGCAACCCGCTCGCTTTCACAGCCGAATCTTATTCGCTGCGCGTCTAAGACGGGCATCGCCGCGGCGGTCATACTTCTGGGTAGTGGTCACGCTGGCGTGGCCCATCGCGTCGCGCACCGTAATAAGATCTTCGCCATTATCGAGCATCATGGAGGCGAATGTGCGGCGAAGATCGTGAGGAGCACATGCCCCGATGCCACTTTCCCTATGGCGTTGATGCAGAATGTGATACACCGCCTGCGGGGTCAGGCGATCGGACGTGACATCGTCACCGGCGCGGATTCGTGTAAACAGCGCGCCGGGGTTTTCACCGCGCACATTTTCAATCCAGTCCTGAAGCCGCTGCCAGACGGCGTCCGGCATAAATGCCAGCCGTTCTTTATTACCTTTGCCGAGCACGCGTAACGCCTGGTCCTGTGCCAGAATGCTGTCGACATCAAGGCCGACCACCTCTGAACGGCGCAGACCACAGCCAAGCATCACCGCCAGCATGGCCGCATCACGCGGGCCTTTACAGCTTTTATCCTGTTCACAGTGCGTGAAGAGGGCGCGTACCTCATCAGCAGAAAGCGCGCGGCCTCGCGTGAGGCGGCTGCCGCGCACAGCGCGTACCGCAAGGATCTGCTGATAGCTGTCCGTGTCCATCAGCTTCATCATCCACGCCTCGCGTGCGGTGCCTTTCAGTGCGGACAGATAGGTGTTAATGGTGGCGGGCGCACGGCCGGAGGCTGACAACATCTCAAGCAGCCCCTGCACATGGTGACGACGCAGGCTACCCCACGGGCATTGCTGAAACGCCGCGGCCCCAAGCATGCCGGCGACAATCTGCAAAAACGATCGCATGGTTTGTCGGCTCGCTGCGGAAGGAAGACTGATGAGGTACGCCATGGCGGGGTTAAGCGCATGGCCCCGCGTACCGGTCGTCAGCATCAGCGGATCGTCAGCCGCCATGCCCGCAAGCGGGCCGGGTAACAGGCTGTCATCTGTCAGTTCCGTCATGCTTACCTCATCAATCAGGGGAAAAAAGCGTGTACGTCTCGTAAAAAGTAGCAGGATTATCCCCCGATCTTCCTGCACCGGTAAAGCTACTTTTTCAAAGGTACATTTTAATAAGTAGTAAAAGAAATCGGCTGAAGAGGGGATACTACAGGCGAGACAACAACGAAGCTGCATCATGTGTTTTTTCTATGACGTGACAGCGCAGCGGCTGTGATAGCGTATACCACCAGGTGGTTTTTTAACCGCTCCTGGTACTTCCTTCTGAATGACAGCATGGTGATAACCACGCGCCTTGCGCGCGCGATTGATGACAAATTGCGCCTTTGCATATTATTCAACGCCAGTTAAACACGCGTATAAATAATAAAGGTGCATCTGTAATATATTTTCATGTATGATATATAGTCACAATTAAAATAGTCACACCATCAGGAAGGTTATGGGCAAAATGACCGTAGCATTGATCGTCTTTTTGGTTGTTCTCATCGCCTATGCATTTTATAAGCATACGGCAATGGTGAAATCACGTACGCTTCCGTCCCGCGGCAGCAAACGTCGATAGCATTCACTACCGCATCTCTCCGGAAGCGTTATCAGGGTTGACGACGCTTCCGCTCCCTGCAAAGACCATTTAATACAATAGGTTAGTGATAAACACTTAATCCTTTCTCACCAAAGCGCCGCGTAGGGTGCTTTTTTTATTTCCCCGCCATTTATTTAAAACGCAGTTTTACTCTTTATTGCTGATGATATTTAACGCATTTATTGCCGCAATGATGAAGATATTGTCAGGGAATTGTCTTTAAATGTAAGCAGTGCGTCAGGCTGATAAATAATTCAAAAAACATGCATTGAACAATGAGACCGGTTTCAGAAACCAAGAAAATTCTTAAGCGTTGCTAATATTATTTCAGTCATTTTTCATCCATCCGGGAAAATTTACGGTGTCATTTGAAAAAAAGCGGCACGCGCCAATGCCTGCCGCTTTTTCATCATTACCGCAGCGAGCCACCGTTGCTCGCGATCACGTCCTTATACCACCAGAAGCTTTTCTTACGGCTGCGTGCGAGCGTACCGCTGCCATCATCGTGACGATCCACATAGATAAAACCGTAACGTTTCGAAAGCTCGGCCTTCGAGGCGCTTACAAGATCAATCGGCCCCCAGCTGGTGTAGCCCATCACCTCAACACCATCCTCAATAGCCTCGCGAACCTGCACCAGATGATCGTTCAGATAATTGATACGATAGTCATCGTTAATACTGCCATCAGCCTCAACGTTGTCTTTCGCGCCAAGGCCGTTTTCGACGATAAACAGCGGCTTTTGATAGCGATCCCATAGCACGTTTAACAGCGTGCGCAGCCCAACCGGGTCGATTTGCCAGCCCCATTCAGAGCTTTGCAGATGGGGGTTTGGCACCATATTCAGGATATTGCCACGTGCTTTTTGATTCAGCGTCTCATCGGTCGTAACACAACCCGTCATGTAATAACTAAAGGAGATAAAATCGATGGTGGAACGCAGCGCTTCGCGGTCCTCGTCCGTGATAGTGAGTGAAATATGATTGTCGCGAAACCAGCGCAGCATATAACCTGGGTAGACACCGCGGCACTGCACGTCACCAAAGAATTGCCATGTGTGGTTTTCCTGAAGCGCGGCAAAAACGTCATCGGGTTTACAGGTGAGCGGATACACCAGCCCGCCCAGTAACATGTTACCGATTCTGGCATCAGGGATGATTTCGTGACACGCTTTTACGGCCAGCGCACTTGCCACCAGCTGATGGTGAATCGCCTGGTAAACCTGCTCGCGGCTGCTCTCCTCAGGCAGGCCGACGCCGGTCATCGGCGCATGCAGCGACATATTAATTTCGTTAAAGGTCAGCCACAATTTGACCTTATTCTGGTAGCGGGTAAACACCGTGCGCGCGTAGCGTTCAAAAAAGCCAATGGTCTTGCGGTTGCCCCATCCACCGTACTGTTTTACCAGCCCCCACGGCATTTCATAATGTGACAACGTCACAAGTGGCGTGATGTTGTGCGCCGCCAGTTCATCAAACAGCTTATCGTAGTACGCAAGCCCGGCCTCGTTTGGCGCGTTTTCATCGCCGTTCGGGAAAATACGCGTCCAGGCGACAGACACGCGCAGACAGCTAAAGCCCATTTCGGCAAACAGCGCGATATCTTGCGGGTAGCGATGGTAGAAATCGATAGCCACATCCTTGATGCCGCTGTCGCCCGGCACTCGCTCCACCACGGCGCCGAACACGCCCTGTGGCTGCACGTCAGAGGTTGAAAGCCCTTTACCGTCGGTCAGGTATGCGCCTTCCACCTGGTTTGCGGCAATCGCGCCGCCCCACAGAAAGCCGTCTGGAAAAGTTTTCATGGTGTTCTCCTTTGATTAAGCCGGTTCAACGGTCAGCAGCGGCATCCCGGCGCTGACGGCGGTCGCCGCAACGGTCGTGACAGCGCCATAGCTGTCGCTGTTGCTGATAATAATGGGCGTGGTTAAATCATAGCCTGCATCGATAATGGCCTGACGATCGAACTCAATCAGCAGATCGCCTGGGTTTACGCGATCGCCCACGCGTACGTGTGCTGTGAAGAGCTGACCTTCCAGTTTGACGGTGTCGATACCGACATGGATTAACAGCTCCATACCATTGTCGCCTGCAAGGCCAATGGCGTGACGCGTCTCAAACAGTGACGCCACCACGCCAGCAAATGGGGCGCGCACCTGATTATCAGACGGAATAATCGCCGCCCCCTGACCCAGCAGGCCACTGGCGAACGTCGGATCCGGCACGTTATCAAGCGCCAGTACGGTACCGCTGAGCGGAGCGAGCGCCGCGTTCTGCGGGACGTTTTGCGACCCTGTGTTGGCCTCTTTCGCACCCGCCGGAAGGCCTGCTATTAGCGTTAACCCGCAGGCGAGCACGAGCGCTGAAAGCGTGCCGAAGAGGCCGCCCCAGAGCGTTGCGTTAACGCCATCTGGCGGGATCATTTGCGCGATAGTGAAAATATTGGCAAAACCGAAAGAGTAAACCTGCGTACTGCTGAGGCCGACGATGGCGCCGCCCACCGCGCCCGCCGCGCAGCCAAAGATAAAAGGCCGACGCAGCGGCAGGTTAACGCCGTATACCGCAGGCTCGGTGATGCCAAAAATCCCGGCGGTAACCGACGACCCCGCCAGCATTTTCTGGCGCGCGTCACGGCTTCGTAAAAACACCGCCAGCGCCGCGCCTACCTGGCCCATCACGGCAGGAAGCAGCATCGGCAACAGCGAATCATGGCCCAGTACGGCAATGTTATTGACCATCAGCGGCACCAGCCCCCAGTGCAGCCCGAATATCACGCACACCTGCCACAGCGCGCCGGTCGCCGCGCCAGCAAGCCATGGAGCGAAGGTGTAAATAAACTGGTAGCCGTTGGCCAGCATCTGGCTCAGCCACGTAGCAACCGGGCCAATCACCAGAAAAGTGAGCGGTACCGTCACGCCAAGGCACAACAGAGGGGTAAAGAAGTTTTTCATTGCGCAGGGGAGCAGGCGGTTGCCCTGCTTTTCGAGCCAGCAACTCACCCAGGCCGCGAGAATAATCGGAATGACCGATGAGCTGTAGTTGAACCAGATAACCGGCACGCCGAGAAAGCTGTCGGCCAGCGCGCCCGCCTGCTGGCTCGCCTCAAAGGCACTAATCATCACCGGGTGCGTCAGCGCACCGCCGATGGTCATCGTAATAAACGGATTGCCGCCAAACTTTTTCCCGGCGGTATAGCCAAGCACCAGCGGGAAGAAAAAGAACAACGCGTCGCTTGCAGCAAACCAGATTTTATACGTGCCGCTGGCGGGATCTATCCAGCGGCAGACCACCGCGAGCGCGAGCAAGCCTTTAAGGATCCCCGAGGCAGCCAGCACGCCGATAAACGGGGTAAAGATGCCGGAGACAATATCAATAAGCCGGGCGAGCAGGTTACCGCGCGGGCCATCATCCTCTGCCTGCGCACCATCGTCGGTGATCCCGGCTTCACGGCGCACCGCCAGCCACACATCATGGACATGATTGCCGATGACGACCTGAAATTGTCCGCCGCTCACGACGACCATAATAACGCCCGGATGCGCTTTCAGCCCGGGCGCATCCGCTTTACGGTCATCTTTAAGCCTGAAGCGCAACCGCGTGGCGCAATGGATGACGCTGCTGATATTCTCCTTCCCCCCGACGCGGGCGAGAATATCCTGCGCTAATGCCTGATAGTCCATTCCGGTATCCTTCAATGCGTTAACTGAGTTTTAAAAACAAAAAAACCCGAGAACAGCTACCGTGTACCGGGAAGCCGCGCTCAGGTTTTGCCTGCCAGAAGCAGTCACAATCCGTTTTTTAGTCGCCCGAAGGCGAGGGCTCAGCGCCCTTCTTTTCTGACCCGCTCGATATGGATAGCGAGAAACATCATTTCTTCTGCCGTCAGCTCGCGCTGGTAGCTTTTTTGCAAATAGCCGGAGATTTTCTCCGCACAGCGCCACGAAAGCGGATAGTTATCTTTGACCGCTGAATGGAGCGAGAGGTCGTCATCGGCAACAACAGTGCGGGTGAGCATCCGCTGGGCGAAAAACTTCAGGTGCGTGACAAAGCGCTGATAACTTAATGATTCTTCGTCATACTCCAGCTGAAGCTGATATTTCACCAGTTGCAGGATCTCCTGCATCACGCGGGTGACGTGCATCACCTCAGGCATTTCGCTGTTAAGCTGCGCCGTCACCAGATGCAGGGCGATAAACCCGGCTTCGTCTTCAGGCAGCTCAACATCAAGCCGCCTCGCAATCAGGGCGCGGGCCTCCTGGCCTAACGCGTACTCCTTTGGGTAGAGCCGTTTTATCTCCCAGAGCAGCACGTTTTTGATGGCAAGCCCGTTTCTTTGCCGTTCAATGGCGTAGTGGCAATGGTCGGTCAACGTCACGTAGACGCTGTCCTGCAATCTGCCGAGCCGCTCGATGGCCAGGGCGATAATGCGATCGCAGGTGGTCATCACCTCAAGCGGGATCTGTGCCAGCAGCTCGCCCAGGCGGCGCACCAGTTCGTCGCTTTGCAGCGCGAAGACTTTTTCAATCCGGGTTTTATCCAGCTCTTCGCCTGTCCGTTTCTGAAAAGCAAGCCCGCGGCCCATCACGACCTGCTCGCGCCCGTGCTCATCCAGCACAAACACCGCATTGTTATTAAGTATTTTGGCGATTTTCATCCATACCCCGGAAACAAAAAAACCTGACCTCCGGCGAACGCCAGAAATCAGGTTTTGCCTGCCGCAGCAGTGACAATCCAGTGATTTCACCTTAGCACTTTTATTCACCGGCTCAATATATCCTCCTGAAAAACGTGAGCCAGCGCGGATCTGCGCATTTAATGACCCGCACGCGCGTCCGGTGTTTTCGGCGCGTAAAAGCGGCACAGCACCGCCATCGCCACGGCGCTACAGAGCGGGAACACCGCCAGCAACAGCCACGGGATCGCCGCTTGCGGCGCGGGCGTCAGCGCATTATCCAGCGCATCGCCGAGCAGGAAATTGCCGGTCAGCACCGCCACGCCGCCCATGGAGGCCAGCGCACCGTAATGCGCGCCCAGGTTATGGTTGCCTGCAAAACGGGGCACAAGATCCATTCCCACCGGCACAATGATCATCTGACCGAGCGTGAGGAGCGTCACCATGCAGGCAGCGGGCAACAGCCGCAGCAGGCCCTCCGGCGGCGTACAGGGCGCAAACAGCGCGACGCTGATAAACGACGCCCCCAGCAGGGCAAACCCGAGCGGCAGCATCCGCGCCGGCCCGCAACGCCGCGCGATGCGCGCCAGCGGGAGCTGCAACACGATTATCAGCAACGAGGCGAGGATAAACAGCGGGCCGAGAGAGGCATCGTTACTGCCCGAGCGGCGCAGTTCTACCGGCAGCGCCAGATAGAGCTGGTTATAGCTAAAAAGATAAGCGCTGTAGGCGATGATAAACGCCACAAAACGCGGCTGGCGAAACGTCTGCCACCATGGAACGATATTCAGCGGCCCGTCGCGATGTGGGGTACGCGGCAACATCACAAACAGCACCAGCAGCGCGACAATAAAGACGCCTGCCCCGGCAAGCGCCATCAGCTTAAAGCCAAACCCCGCCATCAGCGAGCCGAGCACCGGGCCCAGCACCGCACCGAGTTCGCCGCACACGGCGAATAACGCGAACCACTCTGCGCGGCTGCGTTTACCTTCCGCTTCGCTGCGCGTACCGGCCTTTGCGAGCAGGGATTCAATTGACGGCGAGAAGAGCGCGCCGCCAACGCCCGTCAGGCACGCGCCGAGTACCACCGCCCAGAGCGACCCACCGAGCGCCAGCAGCAGATAACCCGTGATACGCACGACGCAGCCGCACAGAATAATACCGCGTGCGCCGTAGCGATCCGCCAGTGCGCCACCCAGCAAAAACATGCCTTGTTGCGAGAAAGTGCGCAGGCCGATAATCGTGCCGATAAGCCCACCGGAAAGCAGCATATCGTCGCGCAGGTAGATAGCCAGAAATGGCACCACCGCATAGAACCCGATGTTAAAAACGAGCTGGCTGGCAGAGAGCAAATAAGGTGATGTGTGCCTCGCGGCGTGTGATGCATGAGTGGACATGAAGACCGCATAACTGTTCAGAAAAAGTGAGGGCTCTCTTAAAACATATTTACGCGGTCTTTGGCAACGTCAGACCGTTGAAAACAGCGGTCCGGGCGATATTGACTTCCCCCTGACGGCCCGGTATAAGACCCTCTCTTAAGAATGATTTTCATTTACATAATATAAATTCTAATTTATCCGGCCCGCAACGATGTCTGGTCGCTGCGCGGCGGTAAACGACTTTTTAAGGTTGATGTTGATGAATGTTTTAGTGAAACACACGCTGGCACTCGGCCTGCTTTGCGCCGCCTCGGCGCCGGTACTGGCCACACAATACCCGCTCACCATTGAAAACTGCGGCATGAAAGTGACCTTTACCACTGCGCCAGAGCGCGTGGTGGCGCTCGGGCAGAACACCGCCGAAATCATGCTGCTGCTGGGGCTTGAAGACAAAATGGCCGCCAGTGCCTTCTGGCCGACCAAAGTGCTGCCATCGCTTGCAAAGCAAAACGAAAAAGTAAAACTGTTGACGGTTGAGATCCCAACGCTGGAGTCGATTCTCGCCCAGAACCCCGATTTCGTCGCGGCCCAGCTTCCGCTGCTGCTGGGGCCGGACAGCAAAGTCGCCAAACGTGAAGATTTCGCCGCAGTCGGCGTGAACAGCTATCTCTCACCGGGCGTCTGCGCCACAACCAAAAACACCGGCGATATCTACGGCAGCCGCAAACAGCTGTGGGACATGACGCTGTTGTATAAAGAGATAGACGATCTGGCGAAAATTTTTAACGTCGAAGCGCGCGGCGAAGCGCTGACCAACACCTTTAAAGCGCGTGAAGCTGCTCTTAAAGAAAAATTCGGCAAAGGCCATAAAAACCTCTCTTATCTTTTCTGGTTCTCCAGCGCGTCACCGACATCGGATGCCTATGTGGGCGGTAAAAACAGCGCGTCGGGATATATCGCAAGCCTGCTCGGCGGGCATAACGCCATTACGTCAGAAAGCGAATGGCCGACGCTCAGCTGGGAGAGCATTATTGCCGCGAACCCGGATGTGATTGTGGTTTCAAGCCTTGACCGCAACCGCTGGGCGCTGGATAACGCCGAAGCGAAAATCAAATTCCTGAAAAGCGATCCGGCGGTCAGCCAGCTCGACGCCGTGAAGAAAGGGCATATCGTCGTCATGGACGGCCAGGCGATGAACCCGACCATTCGCACGCTCTATGGCGCAGAGCAAATCGCCGCGCAGCTTGAGAAGCTCGGGCTTAACTGATGGCGAGTCTGTCTTTAACGGTAGTCAACCGTGTGCCCGCGTTGATATTACTGGGGCTCTCCGTCGTTTTGCTGGCGCTGGTGATTGCACTAAGCGTAGGGATTGGCGAGCTTTCCATACCGCTGCAAACAACCTTTGCGGCGGTCACTAATAAACTGGGCCTGACGGCGTATCCGCTTAACCGCATTCATGAAACCGTCATCTGGGATTTTCGCCTGAGCCGGGCGCTGGTGGCGGCCTGTAGTGGGGCGGGCCTCGCCCTTTGCGGTGCGGTATTACAAAGCCTGCTGAAAAACGCGCTCGCGGAGCCTTACGTGCTTGGCGTCTCCGCCGGGGCGTCGACCGGCGCGGTGTCAGTCGTGGTGCTCGGCATTGGCAGCGGGGCGGTGTCGCTCTCAGCGGGCGCGTTTACGGGCGCGTTCGCCGCGTTTATGTTTGTCGCGCTTCTGACCAACGGTGCGCGCGGCGGTAACGAGCGCACCATTCTTGCGGGCGTGGCCGCCTCACAGCTTTTTAATGCGATAACCGCGTATACCATCAGCACCGCTGCCAGCGCCCAGCAGGCGCGCGACGTGCTGTTCTGGCTGCTCGGCAGTTTCAGCGGCGTGCGCTGGCCGGAGTTTCAGCTGGTGCTGGTCGTCGTGGCGATAGGCCTGGTGGTCTGTCTTTATCATGCCAAAGCGCTGGATGCCTTTACGTTTGGCGATGATGCCGCAGCCTCGCTCGGTATTCCGGTCGGTTATGTTCGCCTGATCCTCTTTGCGGTGACGGCGCTGATGACCGCAGCGATTGTCAGTATGGCCGGCTCCATTGGCTTTGTTGGGCTGGTTGTGCCACACGTCATGCGCTATTTCTTCGGACCGCTGCACCGCCGTCTGCTGATCGCCTGCGCGATGATGGGTGCCATTTTAATGGTGCTGGCAGATATCGCCTCCCGCACGTTGATTGCGCCGCAGAGCCTGCCGGTCGGCGTGGTGACTGCGCTGGTTGGTGTGCCGTTCTTTGCGGTTATTCTGTATCGCGCAAGGAGATTCTCATGAGTATCCACGCGAACAACATTAGCTGGTCGGCAGGTAAAAAGCGCATCGTGGATAACGTGTCGCTGGCCGTGCCGACAGGACAGACACTCGGCCTGCTTGGCCCGAATGGCTCCGGCAAATCGTCGCTGCTGCGTATTCTCGCAGGGTTGCGCCGCCCGGATGCAGGCAGGGTGCTGCTGGACGACACGGATATCACGACGCTTACGAAGAAGAAACTTGCTCAGCGCGTGGCGTTTGTCGAGCAGCACGCGATGACCGATGCGAATATTCGCGTGCGCGACGTGGTGAAGCTCGGACGTATTCCGCACCATTCACCGCTCTCGCCCTGGACGCATCAGGATGACGAGATAGTGCGGCAGGCACTCGCCCGCGTGGACATGCTGACGCGCAGCGAAGAGGGCTGGCAGCATCTTTCCGGCGGCGAGCGGCAGCGTGTACACATCGCCCGCGCGCTGGCGCAGTCGCCGGGCGAAATTTTGCTGGATGAGCCGACCAACCATCTCGATATTCATCACCAGATGCATCTGATGCGACTCATCAGCGAACTGCCGGTCACCAGCATTGTGGCGCTGCACGATCTCAATCACGCCGCCATGTTCTGCGACGCGTTGATTGTGATGCAGGCCGGGCAGGTGGTGGCGAGCGGTACGCCGGATGAGGTGCTGACAGAATCCATGCTGCGTGAAGTCTTTAAGGTGGACGCGCGCATTGAGATCTCGCCGCATCACGGCAAAAAGCACATCCACTTTCTGTAATGAAAAACGGCCCCTTCAGGGGCCGTTTTCTTTCGTACTGGCACAGGGCGTTACTCATTGCCCCACTGGTTCAGGAAGTTCGCGATTTCATCAATACGCGCTTGCTCAATTCCGGCCTCGCTCGCCATCTCCTGCTGCGCTTCTTCGCTGATTTCCTCATTATTCATCAAACGGGTGATCAGCAACTGGAAGTAATGCGCCAGGCGATCGCGCTCCGCGTCGCTGACAGGCGTCTCGGTTTCCGTCGCGTACTCATCGGCAATATCATAAAATTTCAGCGGGATGTCTTTGCTCATAGGGCGTTCCTGATAATGGGGTTTATGCCTGTGCGGACAGGGCGTTATGAGTAAGATAGTACCATTTCTGGCTGCGTGCAGGCGCGGAAATGATAAGGCCGCGCATGGAGGCGGCTGGTGGTCCAGGAATACGGTAGCAGGAAGGAATAAGCCTGCCATCTGACTCGCGGTCGTTGCGGCGTAACCTTACAAAAACGCAGGGGGAGCCCGTCAGCGGTTTAAGGGAATGATGTGCGCCTGCTTTTTATGAGAACGTTCCAGGACTGCTGAAGCGGCAACGTTGTCAAAGCCTCTCTCTTCGATCATATCGTTGCCCGCAAAATATTTATCGAAAAATATTAACCATAGCTATGGTTTCGTTACTGAAAGGGAATCAGTATTCCGCTTCTAAACCGCTCACCCAGACTGCGATGGCTCAGGTACGTCAGCGCTCAGGTATCCAGCGACGTTCTGTTGCGCCTTCATCGTAGCGAACACCAGCGGGAAGGGATATTAACTCAATTAATACGCCAAACGGCGTCATGCCAAACCACGTCTGATTACCTTCTCCCTCTTCCTGCGCGAAACAGTCTGACGGCCCGTCAAACATTTCGGCGCCGTGTAAGCGCATGTCGGCCGCTGTCTTATGGATATCATCGGTATAAAGCGAGAAATGATTAATTCCCGGCAGGCCAGGACTGGCAGGGTGTTCGTGAACTGCGGGAGCAGTCTGAAAGAGTTCAACGTTGCATCCGTTCGCCAGGCGTAACATGGCTAATACTGTAAGGTTCATTTCAGCAGGGAAACCATTCAGACGGGACATTTTATCGCCTGTTATGGTCTGATCCGGATGGTCAGAGGCCACCAAACGATAAAGGACTGAGGCGCCCAGCGCCTGGCAGAAAAAGGCTTCAGCTTGTGCAAGATCTGCAACGGTAATGCCAATGTGTTCGATACCGCGAATCATAAAACCCTCCCTTCAGTGCTTTGCATAAGATTGATTTCGCACGCATTTAAGCCTGGCAGAAATGTCGTGTTTGTCACAAAAACTGATTCAGCCATAGAAGACGGATGTTGGAAACCCGAATGCCTTATCACTGCCTGAACAGCACAAAATCGAAGGAGATCCGCCGGTGCGCCGGGTGTTAATAAATGCGGGTTTTAGCAGGGGTGAACGGGCGCAACGTCGGTGTGAAATGCAGAGGTACGCCATGTTTTTTTGATGGTATATTCCTTTTTTTCAGCAAAATAAGTGTCGCCATATGAAAAATGCCGGTAATAAAGCCCCTACCATCACTGACATCGCCCGTCTTGCTGGAGTCAGCAGTATTACCGTGTCCAGAACCTTTACCGATCCGGATAAAGTAAAGCCTAAAACGCGGGAGAAAATCCTGCAAATAGCCCGCGAAGTTAAGTATGTTCCCAACGTTTTCGCGCAAAACATCAAGACGACGCAAAGTCCGATTATTGGGATTGTGACCGACGATACGTTTAACCAGAGTTACGCGTACGTTATCCAGGAGCTATGCCAGCACGCAGAAGCGAAAGGCTACTCAGTGATGATTTTTACGACGGGCGGCAGCCGGGAGTCCGAGGTGAAAGCCGTTAATACGCTGGTCGGCTATAAAGCAGCAGGCATTGTGTTATCGGTCATTGACGACACGCCGGACTATGACACCAGTCACCTGAAAATGCTCTACCATTCACCGACCCGGCTCATCCAGTTTGACCGCCAGTTTGATACCACGCTTCCTGCCGTCTACGTCAACGATGAGCGGGCAGGGGAGTTGATTGCCTCCGTGGTTAAACAAAAGCAGTATCGGCATGTACTGGTGATTGGTGGCAAGGAGCGCTCCCGCATCACGCAAGCGCGTGTACGGAGCATCTGCGACAATATTTCGGCAACCACAAAAATCACCCATCTATACACGGATTACCGCTACGACAACGCGAAAGAGATCATTACCGCGCATTTTACGGCAGGTGACAGGCGCTATGACGCGATTGTGGGTGTCAACGGCGCCATTTCCCTTGCCGCACGCAGTGTCGCGACGAAATGGTCGCTAACTGACGTGGATTTTCTGTCGATAGACGACATCCCTCACGCTGAAGCCTTTGGCTTTTTTTACCCCTGCGTGGCTCACGATTACAAACAGTGGGCCACCATCGTGGCAGAAAACCTGGTCGCCGCGATTGAAGGCCGCCCATGGCAGCCTCGCACCGTTATTAATGGTTTTTTGAAAAACGCCCGTTGATCCGCCTGTCCGCAGTCTGTTTCAAACCCCAAAAATGTTCACATAAACATTTAGATGCTATTTTTAGGTGGTTTTTTTAAGGACACTTGGTTAATGCATGGATTAAATTTTATTAACTTATTGTTTTTAAATGGATATTAAAGATTAATGTAACGCTGATCACAAATGATGGATGTCTTACTTATAAATGTTCACGAAAACATTATAAGGTTACTTCAACATCCTTCGTTACAGGAACGCTGCTGTGAACATACAACCCACCGTCATCAAGCAACTGGTCAATTTTGGTCCCCACGATTACCGTTTAGTCACTTCGCCTTTGCAAAAACCACAGCACAATGAGCTGCTGGTAAAGGTAGGAGCATGCGGCATATGCGCCTCTGATTTTCACTGCTATCACGGGGCCCCCATGTTCTGGGGAAACGAGACCTTCCCGCCTTATGTCAAAACGCCTGTCGTGAGCGGCCATGAGTTTTTTGGCACGGTAGTGGCAGCAGGCCCTAACGCGCTGGAACACTTTAACGTCGAGGTGGGAGACCGGGTGATCGCAGAACAGATCGTTCCCTGCGATAAGTGTCGCTTCTGCCGAAACGGGCAGTACTGGATGTGCGAAAAGCACGATATTTATGGCTTCCAGAAAGAGGATGCCGACGGCGGCATGACTGAATACATGCTGTTTAAACCCACGAGCAGGGTACACAAAATTCCCGCATCACTCTCGCTGGAAGAGTGTGCATTAATCGAACCGTTCTCCTGTTCGGTACATGCCGTTAACCGTGGCGATATTCAGTTTAATGATGTGGTTGTACTGGCCGGGGCCGGAACGCTCGGATTGGGCATGATCCAGGCCATTAAGCTAAAAACGCCGAAAAAGCTTATCGTCATAGACACCATGCCTTATCGCCTGGCGCTGGCGAAGACGCTGGGTGCGGATGTGGTGCTGAACCCGCTCGAAGAAGATGTTATCGCCGAGGTTAAAGCGCTAACTGACGGCTACGGTTGCGATGTTTATATCGAGGCGTCTGGTAATCCGGCTGCGGTAACGCAGGGGCTACAGATGATCCGTAAACTGGGCCGCTTCGTTGAATTCAGCGTCTTTAGCCGCGAAACCACCGTGGACTGGTCCATCATTGGCGATCGTAAAGAGCTGGATATTCGTGGCGCGCATTTAAGCCCTGGCTGTTACGAAACCGTGATCGACCTGTTCAGCCGGAAACTGTTCACTGCCGAAGGCATTGTCACGCATAAATTTCCGCTCGACCAATGGGAAAACGCGTTTGATACCTTTGGTACCGCAGAGGCGGTAAAAGTGCTCCTGGTGCCTCACGTGGAGTAACGCGTAACGATCAACCGTCGATGCTGGCGGCTTCGGACGCCAGCATGCTCAGCCTGTACTCCACGCTTCCGGGCAGACTAAAAATGAAAGAATGCAAAATCCGACCGCACCACTATCCCTCTTTACACTTTGATATCGCCTATCCCATGAGTCTGGTGCCTGATGAAACGCGGGTGCCGGAATTAAACATAAATCCTCCGGTACGCGCATTGCGATCGGGCAATTATCCCGGCCTTCCTGCCCGGCATTTTTCTTGGCTACTTCGGCTATCTCAACGGCATGAAAGCCGCGCCGGTTAAAGCTGACATTTCGTACACGACGTAAATTCCTTCAGAAAATGACAAATAGACAGGGTGACACAATGACCATTTATCCCGTTAAACACAGCGCCTTACTGCGCCAGCCAGAGCACTTTATTTCGCGCGATGCGCTGACGGCGCTTATTCGTAAAGTCACGCAAAACCTGATTGCAATCGAAGACCGTACCGGTGAGTTTGCTCTGCATTTAGATGATGGACGAATTATCGATGCAAAAGGCTGGCGGGCTGGGTGGGAATGGACGCATGGCGTGGGATTGTATGGCATTTTGCAGTTCTACCAACAGACGGGCGAGCCGGAGGTGCTTGCCATCATTGACGATTGGTTTAGTGCCCGGCTGGCTGAAGGCGTTCCCACCAAAAACGTTAATACGGTCTGTCCACTGTTAACGCTGGCCTACCGTTATGAAGAGACGCGCAATCCCGCCTGGTTGCCGCTACTTGAACGTTGGGCGGAGTGGATTATGCACGAAATGCCGCGCACTGAAAAAGGGGGCATCCAGCATGTCGTGATCCATAAAGAGAATAATCAACAGCTGTGGGATGACACCCTGATGATGACAGTTATGCCGCTGGCTAAAATTGGCAAGCTGCTGGGACGACAGGCCTATATCGAGGAAGCAAAATTCCAGTTTCTGACCCATATCCAGTATCTGATGGATCGTGAAACCGGGCTCTGGTTCCACGGCTGGACCTTTGAAGGCAATCACAATTTTTCTCGCGCCCGATGGGCTCGCGGAAACAGCTGGCTGACAGTGGCGATCCCGGACTTCATCGAACTGTTAGACTTACCAGAATACGATGCCACGCGCCGTTTTTTACTGGAGG
This sequence comes from Cronobacter condimenti 1330, assembly GCF_001277255.1. Lineage (NCBI taxonomy): Bacteria > Pseudomonadati > Pseudomonadota > Gammaproteobacteria > Enterobacterales > Enterobacteriaceae > Cronobacter > Cronobacter condimenti. The sequence goes on along the minus strand of NZ_CP012265.1, from coordinate 115,641 downwards.
TGTTAAACAGCCAGGTGAGCGCACTGGCAGAGTTGCAGGATGAGAGCGGCCTGTGGCATACGCTGCTGGATGATCGGGATGCCTATCTTGAAAGTTCGGCCACGGCGGGTTTTGCCTATGGAATTTTGAAAGCAGTGCGAAAGCGCTACATTCGTCGTGAATACGCCGTAGTCGGGGAAAAAGCGATTCGAGGTGTGGTCGGCTGCATTAATCAAGAAGGGGAATTAACCCAATCCTCTTTTGGTACAGAGATGGGGCCTGATTTAGATTACTACCGCCAGATTCCTCTCACGCCTATGCCGTACGGGCAGGCTATGGCCGTACTTTGTATGGCCGAATATTTACATACTTATCTTTAATATAAGAAGTAATGGCGGTAAACCGCCATTATCTATTAGTCGCACCCGCGTTTTTATACGCGCATCGTTACAGGACAAAACGAATACCCATAAATTTTACGCAGGGACGTTTTCGTAAGGCCACAACCAACATTTACCAACGAAGTGATTAACGCGCCGTTTTCAAAGAAAGGGCATCATGAGCCTGGCGCCATCTCGCTTATTTAACATAAGATAGATTACACGCACCATAATCAACTTTTTGAAAATGCTGATGATGTGGGCATAAGAGTGCGATCCCGTATTATCCAAGTCCAGTCGATGTCTTTTTCTGTCATGACTTTCAGCACATTAAATTCAACAGGTGTTATCATCATTTCAGTGCGTTCGGATGGAATAGATCACCGTCTTTGAATTTAAAATATTGCAGCGTTGCCGTATGGGCATTGTTCCACATGTCATAACCAGCAACACCTTCCGGCTCACCTGTTTCCCGGAGTGTCACTGTATGCCATGTGCGGGCGCTGCCAGTGAAACTTATGGTACCGGCTTACACAAATCGTATGGCCGGGCGGTATACGCGAGGTCATGCGCCGCCATGTCCGGGTGGATTATGCGAGAAATGTCGTCAATTTAGATAAAACCGAGGTGATTGCTATGAATGAATAATTGTTAACTCGCGTCAGAGAGAACTTAACATCTGATCAGGATATGGTTTTATACGGTATTCCTGCTACTGATGAAGAGATAGCAAACGCAGAAAAAGAGTTAAAAATTAAATTTAATGAGCAATATATTGAGTTCATAAAATGGTTTGGCGGGGCTTTTGGAGGTATAGATATACATGCTTTCAATAATGGTTCTTTAGTTGGAAAAGCGACAGTGGTTGATCTGACTCAGAAATTTAGAAAAACATACAAGGATCTTGATAAGTCCGTTTTGAACGCATTCTACGTTATTTCAGATGATGCATGAAAGGCGTTAACGGGGAGCGGGTCAATTCCTTTTGCTGTGCTGAGTGGAAAATACTGCCCTGAGTACGCATGAGGTTCCACGGTAATTTTTACCCTGCTGCTCATTTTGCTGGCTGCATGGCTTACTTAACGATTGATGAATATGCTCAGGCTCGTAAAACCGCTGCTATAGGGTTAGACAACAGCGGTAGTATCATCTCGCATCCAGCGAACGTGCTCTACGTCCTGTACAGCACATATGGGCGAAAGAAAACAATGTGAATGTTATCAAAGGCGACGGACATGCCGGTAAGCGAGTTCTGTAAATATTGCATCCTGATGGCTACGGCGGATATGCGGTATGGGGGAAACAGAATGACATAAAATGATTCAATCAATCAATTATTTAGCTTTGACAGGAAAATACATGCCTTAACGCCCGCACCGTTCATAACATTCACCTCTCAATTACGATACACTTGCGCCACTTTTAGTCTGTAATCGCGTTCGCGAGTGAGCCTTGCCGCGCTCGCGTATTGGCCGCCACCAGGGCGGAAACGTCTTCTCTGGAGAATGACATGCTCGAAAAACTGCGTTCCCGTGACGGGAAAAAATTCCTGACGGCACTGGTGATTGTGTTCGCCACGGTACTGACGGTCGTCTCCCGTGTCACATTTGAAGGCGTTGAAGAACAGTACAACATGCCGATGGAACACTGGAGCGCGTCGATGTTCATCATGCAGGGGGCATGGGTACTCATTTACAGCGTTCCCTTCTCCTTCATTATTTCGCTGCCGTTCGCGTTCTATTTTTTAGGCCCGAAAGACGATCGGGGCTAACTCTGCGCCTGAGGATAAACCCGGCCCGCAGGCAGCGTTTTATAAAAGCCATGAAAGCGGCCGCCTGCCGGCATGTCATGATTGATTTACAAATCAGCGCTTGTCCCCTCTGAGTGCGCTCACTATGCTTTTGCCGATGATGACGACCGCAGGCTCCGCTTACACAAAAAACAGGCCACTGAAAGGCACACTGCTTTTGGTCATTGCCTGCTGCGTAATGCTTATTTGCCTCACTCAACGGGCCAGCATTCTGCATCAGATGCAGGTCAAGGCTTCGGCGCTGAGCCTTACGACACAAAGCAGCACTTATAAGGCCACGCCCCCCTCCCTCTCGCCTTGTGAACTCAGCGCACATTCACTGCTTTGCGCACAACCCCTGCATTTCGACACGATAATCGTTCTCCCGGGTCTGCTGGTATTAGTGCTGGCGGTACTGGTTAAGATTAACGTCCGCGCCCTGCCGGACGCGATCCCTCGTCCTCCGCTTTTACGAATACACCTTAAAAACTGCGTCTTCCGTGAATGACTGACCGTGCTTGTCTTGTTCGGTTAATGATTTATGGGGAATAAAGATGAAAACGTGTTACGGACGCCTGTCAGCGCGGCAAACCGCAACGGGCGGCTACCGGCTACGCATGCGCAGATTCAGGTGCGCCAGGATACAAGCGGTATCGTTTAACGCCGGATTCGGGCCATCAGCGCCTGGTGGCAACGTGCTTTCGTCCCTGCTTAATAAAAATGACGTGCTTAGCGCGCTGGATAACGCTGGCGCAGCCGCGACTCAAACTATGAAAAAGGATCGATGATGAAAAAAATGCTGATGGCCTGCGCCCTTCTCGCAAGCGTCAACGCACAAGCGCAGACCGATAACTTGCCGGAGCCGGTTAAACAGATGGAAAAACAAGGAATAGAGATCATTAAGCCTTTTACCGCGCCAGGCGGCGTTCAGGGCTGGCTTGGTAAATATCAGGATACGGGCGTGACGCTCTACCTGACGCCCGACAAACAACATGTCATTTCTGGCTATATGTATGATGCCCAGGGCAATAACCTCAGCGAGAAAATCATCCATGAGGAGATTTATATCCCGGCGGGTCGCGAGATGTGGAAAACCCTGGACAAGGCGGCGGGCATTCAGGAAGGCAGCGACAAGGCCGCCTGTAAAGTGGTGGTGTTTGCCGATCCGTTCTGCCCCTACTGCCATAAATTCTGGCAACAGGCGCAGCCCTATCTGAAGGACAACAGCATCAGCCTGAAAACACTGTTAGTCGGCGTGCTCCGCCCGGAGAGCGGACGTTACGCCGCCGCAGTGCTCGCCTCTAAGGCGCCTCTCGCCACCTGGCAGGTCATGCAAAGCTCGAATGGCAAAAATAAACCGGCGCAGCCGGAAAAAACCGCGCCCGCCGCGTTCAGGCAGATCCAGTACAATCAGTATTTGATGGAGCAACTGGGCGCGAACGGCACACCGGCCATTTATTATCTGAATAAAGATAAAGCGCTTCAGCAGATAGTCGGGCTACCAAATGCTGAACAGATGGCCGATCTCGTGGCGTGTAAATAACCTGAGCTGACGCAATCATCGCCCGGGGCGCTATCCTCGACCACGACCGGAAGCTGTCTTAAGCCACGAGCCAGCACACGAAAGGCATGGTGCGCATGGTCAGCCAGAAGTGGCTGACCATCGTGCTGGTTTCCGTGCTGCTGAATGCCGTGGGCGCGGGTATTCTGTGGTGGCAGGGGCAGCAGATGCTCGACACTTACGCGAGCATCCGGGAGCAGAAGGACGCGCTGGAGGCGTCTGAAGGGGGGGCGGCAAACGGTCATAGTGGAAAGAATATCATTATCCGTGATGTTGCCAATCCCGAGCTGGATCGCCAACCGCAGCACTTCCACCTCTTCATTTACTTTTTTCTGCGCGGACCCGAAACAAGGCAATGTCGGATCTGGGCTGCGTCAGCACATGTAAGGGTGAAGGAGAGACGGCAGGAGGGAGTCCAAAGCAAAATGCGAACGGAAGCTATGCTGAGAGCGAATAGCTGACCTTTACCCCATGATGGCTGAGTATATCAATTACAATGAATATAATATCTCGGTAGCAAATTTTGATAATCCACTCGATATATGCCTGGTCTATCAATAAAAGATAAAAAAATTCATTGTAAGAGCGAACACTAAGTTTAAGTGTAAATCATGGTGCGCACGTACGTTATCCTATGCGCAATGCATGGACAGGATCGTCTACCACACCCGGGTCAGTCCAAAAAAATCAAAGCCGTCAATGAAAATTCAGGTAGTTGTCCCTACCTCAACCTAACGGTGATAATAGAAAAAATGCAACGACGTATGACACTCGCTTCAGGTGTTAAATATGAATTTCAGGAGCAGGAATGAAACGAGCGATATATTTACTGTCTGTCATTACTCTGGCGCATTCAGCCTGGGCGGAAACACGCAATGTAACCAGTGAATGGCAACTTGCTATAGAAGGGCAAAAGACTGCCTGGTTACTGGACTGGCCAGCAAAACCCGGAGATAAATTCACACTGCGCTACCCTGATGGTAAGCCCTATCTTCAGGCCACCTTACAAGATATTAACCATGAAGATTTGCTCGCAAGCGAAAATATGACTGGAAAATACCGCTTCTATTATCCTGATGGAAAAATAAAAAAAGAAGGTGAGTGGGATAAAGAGGGAACCTCCATTGGTTTAGAAACGACCAATAATGAGGATGGCTCTCCCAAAGAAGTAAAACGATATCTCGACGGCGGATGGTCCATCATTGAGAGAACGTATTATAAAAATGGCCAGCTTAGTTACGAGGGTCTTAATTATGATGGTGAGAAATATAAAGAATCAAAATATTATTATGATGATGGCAAGCTTAAACAAAAAAATCACACCAAAACCATAAAAAACATCGAAAAAGAGATGGACGATTATTTCGATGAAAATGGGAAATTAATAAAACGCATTGAGAAATATGGCAATGATCCCTCGATAACGATCACCTATGGCGCAGATGGCAAAATTGTAGAACGAAAAACTCTGATGACTGACATGGCCCGTAGCAAAACTGAAACTTTTAACAGTGATGGGCAACTAACTGGTTTAGTACAATATATTACCAATGACCGCTTACAGAGAGAGGGGGAGCAAATCAGTAGCCATGAGGGACAAACTACCTATTCCACCTATAAAAATGGGGTAAAAGAAGGGGAAGAAAAAACGGTAAAAGATGGCAAGGTCGTTCGTTACTCTCAATTTAAGGCGGGTAAGGAAACTGGAGACAGTTTCGCATTTGACGACATTGCGAATGTTATTTTTTTCGAGAAGCACGCTTCGGACAAGCAGAAAACCGCTAGTTATAGCGTAGGACTTGATTACATTACGTATGATGACAAGGGAATGCCGCACGTTAAGATCCCTTTTAATATCGATTCACGGGTTCTGCCGAAACTTGGCACCGTATGGGAATATAGTTCAGATGGCAAACACAGCAGCGCACTGAAATTAATCACATCGGATGATAAGACGGCAACCTGGCGGACAGACCATGGTGAAATAAAAGAAAATCTCGATACCTACACCTGGATCATGCCGAATCAGCCACAGCAGGATCGACACATTCTCTCATTTCCGTTGACGCCGGGTAAGGAGTGGAAGAACAGCTACCAGACCCGGGTAACCGTGCCATGGGATAAGGGGCAGAAGTGGGGATATACCTATAAAGCGACGTCGTTATCAAAAATTGCAGGTATTGAGAAAATCACGGTTGCTGGTGGGACCTTTGATACGCTGCTGATTACCCGTAATATCCACTGGACTAAATCCAGTCCACATCATACTGGCACGCTGGCGTCGGAAATGACCTGTGATACAAAAGCATGCGACGTGTCGGGATATACCGCTGAGAAAATATGGTACGCGCCTGAAACTGGTCGTGCGGTGATGAAAGCTGTTGAAATTAGCGGCTCGCCTCAGGTGCTTATGAACGATGCAGGCAGCATGCTGAATAGCGGTAACGTGCTCATTTCTGAACTGACCTCGTTTGGTCCCGCGTCCGTTAAAGATAAACCTGTCCCAGAAATCCATTATGCGCATCAGGTTTCAGAGAATGCATTCAGCCAGGGGTTCCCGCTGATGCCGAATAATACCTGGGAGTTCTTAATGATCCATAGTCCAATGATTGAGTAGAGTGGTGCTGCACTCAGGACCGCTATGGCAGGGAGGCCATTCACTCCTCGAGTAGAACGACAGGACAACCCCCTGCCCGTATCAATTATTTCTGTAGTCTCGCTCTCTGATATTCTTCACGTTTACCGGGCAGTATTGGAGTTCGACGCGCCGATAATCTCAGAAGATATCACTCACTTGAGCTGCTACCCCCGGATCAGCTTGACATGGAGTTAGCAATGTCCGCTTGTGGCACAAAGCGGACATACGTGCTGCAAGGTCCGCTATGAGCGAAAAGCGGACATTTGCGCTTCGAGCGATATCGTTTTGACTGAACCGGTGTAGCATTATTTCAATAATTTTGACATTAGCTCTAAAAACATAGGCAAATCGCGACTGAAAGAGAAGGATGCGTTAATAGCCTTGCGCGCGATTAAACCGTCAATAAAGGCAAAAAGAATTATCGTGACTTCCTCAAGGTTAATATCCCTGCGAAACTCTCCCGCCGCAATACCGTCCGCGATGATTCCCGCAATACTTTGCCGCATGATGGTATCACTGGAAATGTACGTTTTCTGCAATTCAGGGTTCCGCGCAGACTCCGCCATGATTTCAACCCATAGTTGATGGGTAACCGGATAACCTACATCGCTTACGCACAAAGTAACCTGCGCGCAAAGGCGCTCGTAATAAGTGCCGTCAGACGGAGCACTATGAGCGGTCAACGCAGAATTTTGCTCTTCAAGAACGATTGCCTTGATAAGGTCATCTTTGCTTTTGAAGTACGTGTACATCGCTCCCTGGCTGATTCCTGCCCGAGTAGAAATCTCACGTACGCTTGTCGCATTAAAGCCTTTCTCTGCAAAGCAGGCTGCGGCAGCGGTAATCAGCTTATGGTAGGTTTCGGTTTTCTTTAACATGTTCACTACTATTTTTAATCCACGGCACCGGCGTAAACGCGTTTTTTTCTGGAGCCAGCATTGAACTCTGACCCCAGAATCAGATATTACTTCATAAGCGGTAACGCACTGAGCATATTCTTCAGATTCAGCATATCCCAGGGTAAATGCTCTGCAAGTGTAAGGCCGACAGGTTCCGCTTTTGAGTTTGCCTGAGCTATCAGATTTAGAACATCGTCAATGGATAGTTTACCTTCTGCGACGTCACCAAAGTCATGTTCTCCTCTGCCGGGCTTGGCGAAAAGAACCGAACGGAACAGTGACGGATCGAGAACGTCCAGATCCAAGTGTATCGCCAGATACTCAATGCTTTCCCTGTGAATCCACTCCAAAACTTCTTTCCCACCATTTTTGACTTGTTCAGGGCCGATAGTCGCAATGTCATGACGAGCAAGGTATTCAGCTTCATAAGCCAGTGGATCGTGGATGCCTGCAATCATTATTTTTGAGGGATTAAGCCTGGTGGTTACGTGAGCAACTAAATCTTTATCACCCGTTCCAATTAGTGTTCCAAGAACATGGGCATGAGCGTTTGGATACTGTTTAGCAGTCTGTACGTCAGGGTGAGAGTCAATCCATAGCACCCCCAATTTATCACCGTATTTATTGAGCAGATGTGAAAAAGGAGCCAGTGATACCAGGCAATCGCCACCAAAAACGACAATTGAATCGGGATTATGTTTCTCAATCAAAGTAGCTGCATCGTTGAGCTGCCTGATAATTTGAGGTTTTGCGGTAATGCCATCTACTTCCGCCAGTGACTCCGTTGTGGGCTCATCGACCGGAACAGACTCAAGAGGGCCATCCGATTCGGGGGAAAGATACGAGAGAAGAAGCGACCCAAGGTGATAGGGTGGGTTATTGCCGCCTTGCCATTGGGGAAATAAAAGTCTGAGCGTTTTACTGGTCATAATTTGCCTTTGCTTGTTTTGACAACAGACTGATTTGAAAGAATCACAGATCAGTCATGAATGAACGTTCATTCATTTTTACGTTATTATCGCTTCATTGCAAACAGCACAGCACGTTAAGTTAAAACAAAAGGAAAAAATCATTTTTGCAGCCAGGTTCAATCTGTGTCCGCTTCTGGCACAAAGCGGACGTTCTTCGTTCACGTCCGGGCGATGCACCGTATTTGCTGGTAATCCGCAGAACCACCCGGATTGAACATTACATCTGGGCTGTGCATCGTGGTTAGTAGGCTGCGGTTCCAGATACATGATTCGTATGACCGCCTACGATAGCGGCTACTGTCAGGACACGCGTTTAAGCAGATGGATTGCTAAGCCGCCATTTCGTTCTTCAGTGCGTTCAACTTCATAACCTAATGATGCGTAGGGGTGAAGGTTCACTGCAAACAAAGCGTTCGTATAGGGTCGGACGACATCTAAAGATAGCGGTTTTCGACTGACAGCGTACTTTCCATTACAGTCATGGTTTTTCTCACCCTCCGTTAGCGTGGTGGGTTGAGCACATCGCTCACCTGCGCATCGCTTAACGTCAGGCCAAAGAACTGCTGATAAAACTCACGCGTCTCTTTACGCATATCCACATCAGCAAAGCGCTCGGGATAAAGCGTTTTCGCCAGCCACAAAAATTGCAGCGCCTCTTCGCTGGTTTCGCGACACCACCAGAACATCCCTTTCGGGTTAACGTACACGCGATGATGAATGACCGCGTCCACACTTGCCCACTGCGGAGAACGCAGAATGGTATCCGCGTCGCGCTTGTTCATCGCGACGATAACCGACGGATTAGCCGCCACAATTTTCTCTAGCGCGACCTCACCCGAACGGTTTTGTTGATGACCGCCAAACCAGTTTTCAGCAATATTTTTACCTCCGGCCAGGTCAATCCAGTCCTGGTTGAGCGATGGCCTGCCGGTGGTAGTCAGCGGATTTCCCATACTGTGATAGAGCGTCACGCGTCGGGAAGTGGGAAGCTCTTTCAGGCGTCCAGTGACCAGGGCCACATTACGATCAAAGTAGCGTTGATAGGCGAGCGCTTTCTGCTGCGCATCCGGCCCCAGCACCACCGCCGTTTGCTGTACGCGTTGGGTTAACGCCCGCAGTGAATCCGCTTCAAACGCCAGCACCTGCACGCTTGCCTGTTTCAGCAGATCCTGCTGAGGGACCACCATGTCCTGCGGCACAAAAAGCATATCGACCCCCAGCGCGATAATCTGCTCAGGGTTGATTTCATGCCCGTTGTTTACGCTTACCACTGCGACATTTTCAATGCGCGGCAGGATCTGGCGAAACAGAGGGATCTTTTGGGCAATCATCGACGTTCCGACGATGTTATTGCCATACCCCAGCATGGCGATAATGGTATTTTGCGCCGGCCACGGTGAAGCGATACGCACCTTCTTGTGCGTATTTTCTGCATGCAGGCTGGCCGCCAGCAGCAGCGCCATTAGCGGGAATAAACGGGAGAATTTCATCATTATCCCTTAGAAATCGAAGGTGACGGAAGCACGCACTTCGCGTCCGCTGCCGATGAACGCACTCGGGGAACCGTTATCGCCATCGGTTCCTGATGGGAAGATAGAAGCCCAGTAACGTTTATCAAACACGTTGTTTACCACTACGCGGAAAGTGGTTGGGACGTTACTCACTTTAGTGGTGTAACGCGCTCCCAAATCCCATGTGGTGTAGCTGCTGGCGTAAGACGTATTCGTGTCGTTCGCCGCGCGTTTGCCGGTATAGTGAACGTTAGCGCTGTAAATCCATTCCGGCATAGACGGCAGACTGTATTCCGCCAACAGGTTCGCCTGCACTTTCGGCACGCCGACAACCTGTTTATCACTGGTTGAAGCATTCGCCGTATCGTTCAGTTTCGGATCGAGGAAGGTCACGCCGCTGTAAATATTCAGACGCTGCCAGACATTTCCGGTAGCGGTTAATTCGAGGCCGTTGTTAACCTGATTACCCTGTTCTTTATACACGTTATCCGTATCAAGATAGGCAAACGGACGCTCCAGGCGGAACAGCGCTGCGCCCAGATTCATCCCGCCGACGTCCGCTTTCAGCCCCATTTCATACTGCTTGCTGCGATAAGGATCGAGCGTTTGACCGGCATTTTTTACGCTGTCATCCGACGGTGCTGTGCCGCCCTGTTCCAGCGAATCGGCATAGCTGACGTAGGCCATCGTGTCAGGGGTGATTTTGTACATCAGCGCTACGTTCGGGCTTAAACCATTTTCATCAACCTGGTTGGTTTGATTGCCGTACTTGTCGTAGTTTTTAGTCTGCAGCCAGCTCTGGCTCAGATAGAACATCGCCGACCATTGCGGTGTAAAGGTCACCGTATCACCAAGCGTAATGCTCTGTTGAGTGTTTACGCTGGAGCGATAGCGTGGCCCAGCGGTACTGATTTTGCCATTGCCCTGCTCATCTATCGCATCCGGGTGATAGATATTCGTAGTCCCCCAGCTATAACTGGCCCCCGTCCCCTTCGCACTATAAAGCGACCAGACATATCCCGTGGTTGAAAGCGACAGATCATGGCCGACAGCGCCGGTATCAACGTGGCCGTTCAGCCCGGCCGTGTTGCTCAGCACGCGGAAACGCCCGGCAGCGGTGGAGTCCTTCATCGAGCGCGAAATATCGTCTTGATTATTAAGTATTTTGCTGGAAACGCTGCGCATCGCGCGGTCAGCCTGCTGCCAGCCCACACCCGCGTTCATAGACCAGTCTTCGTTAAAGTAATGGGTCAGGTGGGTGCTGATGGTATCGGTAGTTAAGTCGTTACCCGCTGTACTGAGCGCCAGATTTTTGTCCTTCGGATTCGGCGCAGATGGCAGTTTGACGTTCGGGCCATAGCTAAAGCTGCCGACATAGCCTTTCTGGATAAATTCATAATGGCTGGCGTCGAGCTGTAACTGAGTTCCCGGCTGAATATTCCAGTCGAGCGCCACTGAAATCAGTTTGCGGCGCAGCGTGCTGTCATCAACATTGCCTTCGCCTTCCTGATCGAGCAAATTCAGGCGATAGCCAAACCGTTTGTCCTCGTCAAAATGCCCGCCTAGATCGGCATGGCCGGTAAATGCACTGCGGCTTTGATAGCCCAGCGTCACTTTTCGCAGCGCCTCTTCGGTTGGACGCTTCGCCACGAAGTTAAACTGCCCGGCCGGACTTGCCGGGCCGTACAACGCTCCGGTCAAACTATTAAGTACATCCATGCGTTGAAGCATTTCCACCGGAAACGCGGTGGTAGAAACGATGTTCAACCCATCAAGACGGCTGTTGGCCACCACGCTTCCCTGCATACCACGGCTTTGTGGCCGTCCAACATCCATCCCACCGCGGGCCTGCATTTGCGTACTGGGAGCGTATTTCAGCATTTCGCTCACGCTTTGCGCCTGCTGATTTTCAACCATTTCTTTGGTAACAGTAGTGCTGGAATAAGGCGTTTCAACCCAGGATTTTGTGCCAAGCGGACCGACATTAATATCCGTAGTTTTGAATCCGGCACCGGCGGCGGAATCCGAGGTGTCGGTAGTGGTGCTGCGGGTGACAATGATTTCATCTTCAGAAGTGGGCGCGGCATGCGCATGAAGAGGTGCCAGAGACGCTAAGGCTGGCAAAAGCGCAGCGAAAGTTATTTGAGTTTTCATGTATCAATGATCGTTATATAAAAATTTATATTACGATCATTATGCAGGCAAACTTATGATAGAGATCACACAAAAATGTAAGATATTTACAAATTACGGTAACCGCTGGGTTCCGCTCTTTGCCACATCAAAGTATGACGGCGGGTAACTGAAGCGGTATCAGCTGGGTTGCCAGAACGCGGGTTTGCGCAGGTGTGCTGACGGAGGATCCTGCCAGGGTGCGTCACGGCCCCTTGCCTGCCGGAAGTGCTGTGCGGTCTGCAAGGCGACGCGCGCGACCAACTGCAACGCGTACTCGCGCAACAACGCTATCAGTAACCCGCCACACATATTCGAAAAAATGAATATGTAATTGACGGTGTACGCGTTGCGATCCACACTGCCCTCCTTTGTTCCAGGAGGGCCACATGACGCCAGTGACGCCGTTACAACTGTTTAAACTCCTTGCCGACGATACCCGTCTGCATCTGACGCTGTTGCTGCGGGCGCAAGGAGAATTATGCGTTTGCGAACTTTCGGCCACGTTAAATCTCTCGCAGCCTAAAATTTCCCGCCATCTTGCGCCGCTGCGTGACAGCGGTTTGCTCAGCGATCGCCGCGACGGTAAATGGATCTACTATCGTCTGTCACCGCATATGCCTGCCTGGGCCGCCGCCGTTATCGAACAGGCGTATTTATGCGAGCGGGAAACTCTCGAACGCCTGGTGGCACAGAATGCTCCGCGCACCGGGGTATGCGGTTAAAAATGCAGTCTTACACATATGAAATTTCGTATGCATAAGGGTATTTACCTGCTGGCGTGACGGCGGGTTTTCAGTGAAGGAGAACGGTATGTTTCTGGCGGGTGCAATTTTCATCCTGACCCTGGTGATGGTTATCTGGCAGCCGAAAGGGCTTGGTATCGGCTGGAGCGCAACGGGCGGCGCAGCGCTGGCATTGCTGACCGGCGTCGTGCAGATTAGCGATATTCCTGTGGTCTGGGAGATAGTCTGGAACGCGACTGCAACATTTATCGCCGTAATCATCATCAGCCTGCTGCTGGATGAAAGTGGGTTTTTCGAGTGGGCCGCGCTGCATGTCGCCCGCTGGGGTAAGGGGAAAGGGCGGCGGCTGTTCACCTGGATACTGTTGCTGGGTGCGATGGTTGCGGCGCTCTTTGCCAACGACGGTGCCGCGCTGATCCTGACCCCAATTGTGATTGCAATGCTGCTGGCGCTTGGTTTCAGCCGCGGCGCCACGCTGGCTTTTGTTATGGCAGCCGGATTTATCGCCGATACCGCCAGCCTGCCGCTGATTGTCTCTAATCTGGTGAATATCGTCACAGCGGATTTCTTCTCGCTCGGCTTTAGTGAGTACGCCGCCGTGATGGTGCCGGTGAATATCGCCTCGGTACTTGCCTCGCTGGTCATGCTGCATCTCTTTTTCCGCAACGAAATACCGGCAAGCTATGACCGCGCCCGGCTCCATACACCGCAGGAGGCCATCCGCGATCGCCGCACGTTTGCCACAGGCTGGCTGGTGCTGGTGCTATTGCTGGTGGGCTTCTTCGCGCTGGAGCCGCTCGGCGTTCCCGTCAGCCTGGTGGCCGCCAGCGCAGCGGCACTGCTCTGGCTGGTGGCGCGTCAGGGGCGCGTTATCGATACGCGCAAAGTACTGAAAGGCGCGCCGTGGCAGATAGTGGTTTTCTCGCTGGGGATGTATCTGGTGGTATATGGCCTGCGTAACGCCGGGCTGACGGATTATCTCTCTGCACTGCTTAACACCTTTGCGCAGCACGGGATCTGGGGCGCGACGCTCGGGACCGGTGTTATCACCGCCGCACTCTCATCCGTGATGAATAACATGCCCACGGTGCTTATCGGCGCGCTGTCCATTGACGCCAGCAGTGCTACCGGCGTGATTAAATCGGCAATGGTGTACGCCAATATTATTGGCTGCGATTTAGGCCCGAAAATTACGCCTGTTGGTAGCCTCGCCACCCTGCTCTGGCTGCATGTGCTGGCCCAAAAGAATATTTCCATCAGCTGGGGCTATTACTTCCGGGTGGGCATTGTGATGACAGTGCCGGTTCTGCTGGTAACGCTTGCCGCCCTTGCCCTGCGTCTCTCTTTTTAACCTCAACCCGGGCGCGGCCAACGCGCCCTGACGGAGTTCTGCGATGACCCCGATTACGATTTACCACAACCCCGACTGCGGCACCTCGCGCAACACATTGGGGCTTATCCGCAACAGCGGTGTGGAGCCAACCGTGATTCTTTATCTGGAAACACCGCCCACGCGCGCTGAGCTTGTACAACGCATCACTGAGATGGGCATCAGCGTACGCGACTTGCTACGCAAGAATGTCGAGCCATATCAAACGCTCGGGCTGGATGCGGACACCTTCAGTGATGATACGCTGCTGGACGCGATGCTGGCGCATCCGATTTTGATTAATCGCCCTGTCGTGGTGACTCCGCTCGGCACGCGTCTGTGCCGCCCGTCCGAAGTGGTCCTCACCATCCTGCCCGACCCGCAGCAAGAGCCCTTTACGAAAGAGGACGGCGATATCGTCATTCCACCGGCGTGATGATGAGCCAATAAAAAGGCGCCTTCTGATGAAGGCACCTGGTACCAGCGAATATCAGGAGCGCCAGAAAAAGCGTGAGAGAAGGATAAGGAACGGGTAAATCTCAAGGCGGCCCAGGATCATCGCCAGACACATCAGATATTTCGCGCCGTCATTAAGCGTATCGAAGCTCGCCGCCGTCACGCCGAACCCCAGCCCCATATTGTTAATGCAGGCCGCCACGGTGCCAAAAGCACTCAGCAAGTCATAACCCATTGACGTGAGTGCCCAGATAAACCCGATGCTGACCAGCATATACAGGAAGAAAAAACTGCACACCGAGCGCAGCACTCTTTCATTCACCACGCTTTTACCGACATGCAGGCTGAGTATGGCCCGCGGGTGCGCCAGTTGATGCACTTCATTACGGCTCTGTTTAAAGAGGATAAGAAAGCGCAGCGCTTTAATGCCACCGCAGGTCGACCCTACGCAGCCGCCAAAAAAACTCGCAAGCAGCAACAGGACTATCGTATGTGAGGGCCAGCTCGCGTAATCCCCGGTCGTCAGGCCATTATCGGTGATCATTGAACTTGCGAGAAAGAAAGCGTGCACCAGGCTGCCGGTCAGATCGTACATGCCTTTGTGCCATACCTGCCAGGCCGTCAGCAGAACCACAATCAGCGTAACCAGAAGGAAAAAATGCAGTTCGGCATTGCGGCGAAAGGGTTTTAGTGTGCGCCGGGTAAAGGCAACGAACCAGACGGTGAAGTTGACTGCCGAGAGCAAGGAAAACAGTCCGGCCACCAGTTCGATGGGGTAGCTGTTATAAAAGCCGATGCTTTCGTTACGCGTGGAAAATCCGCCAAGCGAGACGGTAGAAAGCCCGTGACATAAAGCATCAAACCAGGGCATGCCGGCCAGCATGTAAGCGGCGCAACAGGCGATACCCAGCATCAGGTAGGTGAGCCATAACGTGCGGGAAGTATCTGCAAGGCGCGGCGTCAGGCGCTCTTCCTTAAACGGGCCTGGCATCTCCGACTGATAGAGCTTCATACCGCCAATTCCCAGCAACGGCAGTACCGCAACGGCCAGCACGATAACGCCTAACCCCCCAATGAAATTCAGCTGCGCGCGATAATAGAGAAAAGGTTTTGGTAACCCACTGACATCATTAATGATGGTGGCGCCGGTGGTGGTTATCCCGGATACCCCTTCAAACAGGGCCTGTGCGGCATTCAGACCAAGCGCCTTATCAAGCCAGAACGGCATAGCGCTGATGAGAGAAAACAGCAGCCAAAACAGGACGATAATCAGAAAACCATCACGGGTTTTGAGCGGCGCGATATGCCGTCGCGTGGCAAGCCAGGCGGTACAACCGGGAATAAAAAACGTGATAAACGTGACCAGAAACGAAAAGTAGCTGCGATCTTTACAAAACAGCGCCACCACCATCGGCGGCAACATTGAAAAACTGTAGAGAAAGACTAAAAAACCGCAAAGATGAATAACGATAGCTGGACGCGAAACATGCGCGGGAGCGTGACGTAGCAAAACCAGGCCTCAAGAGAGTATTCGCAAGTTATGTCATTAAACCGCGTCACGTATAAAAATGTTGTAAAAAAGGGGAACAAGCTCTGTCAAACGGTGATTTTCAGCGCAACGCCCTGGGCTACGTACATCCCTGTACGGCGTGATAACGATCCTCTCGCACAACGGTCATACAGAGGTTGTGCTTAATTCATGCTGCGGCAGACTTGCGCGCAGTGCAGGCAGGCACGCGAACAGGCCTGGCAGTGATCCGCCTGGTGTTTACCACACGTTTCGCCACATTTCTGACAAATATCGGCGCAGATCTGGCAAAGTGCGCGGGCAAATTCGCTGTCCAGCGCCATAAATTGTGCGGCGAGGCGGCATAAGCTGGCGCACTGCATATCCAGCCGAATGCATTCACGCATCATGTCGAGATCGCTTTCTTTCAGGCAGGATGCTGCGCAATTGTCGCAGGCGGTCGCACAGGCGTAACAGGCTTCAATACATTCCGAATACTGTAATGACATCTTGATTCTCCTGTATCTGTTGAACACAGGCCAAGTGTGGACGCCACACTGGCGTCATGCCATTTTTAAGGGGCGTTATGCGAAATTCATATAAAAATGGGCCGGGTATGATGCAGGGTAATAGAACGGTTGAAGACAGGGTGATGTGGCGGGGCTGACGCCGCCGCCTGATAACGCGCGGGAGATTGCGCCGTGACGGCACCGCAATAGGCGGTGTTACAACCGGCTTGCGATATTCTGCAGAATGGTCATCTCTTCCTGAGTGAACTGCTTAGTGCCGCCGCGAAGCGTAGTGAGCGTGATGTGCCACGGGTTGCCACGACTGATAACCACTTTTGAGCGGATATCATAGTGCTGCGCCGCGAAATCCTCGGTGATGAGCTTTTCGACCGGCGACAAATCGGCGTAAACCGTCGTGCCGCCTGGGCCTGCCGCAAAACGGGCCGGGTGTGAGGCAATACCGGATTCAAGCTGTGTTTTCGCTTTCGCCGGATCTTTCACCACCTTGTTATTGGTCTCTTCGAAAAACTTATTCACTTTATTACGCACTTTCACGGCTTTTTTTACGGTTTCCAGAAAGCGTTTGTTATTCGCCGTCTGCCGGTCTGACAACGTATTGCGCAGGAGCACCAGTACCCCGCCCACGACGCCGCAAACACCCCCTGCGGCCAGAAAGGCAGTGCGCACGCCCAGAGAGGAAGCCGCGTTTGCCGCGGCGGTACCGGATGTGACCGTCGCGGCAACCCCCGCGGAAGCGCCAAACATCCCACCAATCCCTGTGATAATTTTACCGGCAAAATCATAGCTGATTTTAGTGGCCTCATTATAAATGTTGCCCCCACGTCCGCCCATGCGAGGAACGCGAGTATTATACCGGTCAAAGAACTGGCGGTTATTCTGAATAGTATTATTCGTTCCGGAATTGAGTAATCCCATTTCCAGATCGCGCCCGCCGTTATTGATTCCAACAGGTCGGGAGCTGGCCAGTAATTGCTCATAGCTATACATTACGCTGCGTTCTTCAGCATTTTCAAACTGATACAGCATATCATCATCGAGTTCATTCACGAAGTCGATAATGGTATGTATTTCTTGTTCATTAAAGTAAGACCGATCGGAAAGAAGGGCATTTATCATGGAGTTAATTTCTGCCATCTTGCCACTCCTTTCTTATCAGAGTTCTTTATTCTGTTTGATATCCCAACCGGCTTTCGTTTCAGCGCCTTTGGTACCCTGGTTTGACTGTTCCCAGTAATGGAAGTTAACTTTCGCCGCCTGGAAGTAATAATTCACCATTACGGTATCGGTTTGCCCCACGCCGGTAAATTCCGTGCGGGTGACCAACACATCTTCCAGAACGATTTTTGAATATTCCACCTGCTGCCCGCCCGCTTTACAAACGGAAAGCTCAACTTTATTCACGTGCTTACCGCCTGCACAGAATTTCAAAATAGCAGGCGTGCCTTTATCGACAATGGCCTGCACGGCTAAATCCTGAAAGTTAACTTTGCCGGCGCCGCCGCCGCCACCTACCGCCATATTTCCCGGCTGTGCCGCGCCCCAGTTAAAAGAAAGCACGTCGATCCAGTTGGAATGGTTAGCATCTTTGGATTCGCCAGTAACGCCTTCCACTTTCAGGAACATATCAATAGCCATGTAATACTCCTTGTTATCAGATAGCAGGTGAGAATAAGCAGAGCCCGTGGGCAAATAATTCGGATTCACTCTAAGTTTATTCAAATCGCTTAACAATACCGCCCCGGAAATTAAGACGAATCTCATTCGAATTAATTCAGCGTATATCCTGTATCTGTTTCATTTTTATTGCCGATACATGACGACTTTCTGGATAAGGGTGTGTTAATGATCACAAAAATAAAGCTATGGATTTCGGCAAGTTCAAAACAGAAACTTATTACGCGGCAAAATAAAAAATTCTCATAACGTTTGCAGAATACTGGCCACCGAAAATAATACGTTATAAAACAAACCGTTTTTATTAATCGGAATGTTTTGAATAAAACACCGAACCTGCGATTTATCCTAAATGCTGAATTATCCTTCGAATATGAAATATTAGCGTGGTGATTAGTTACGAAGTAAACCGCCCTGGCAGTAATTCAGCCTAATCTTAATCGCCGCGTTTTCCGCATACGCTCACCTGAGGCACGAAGGCACAACGCGGAAAAATCTTTTAATAAAGAACACATAGGTATTGAGCGAGAACCGCTCTGGAGCACAAAAGACGGATGAATACAGTGACCACAAGAAAGCCCTGCGCTCAGGAAATGCATGACGCTCATGGATTTCCTGAGAGCAGGGCTTTCTTGTGGTTACCGCACAGAGCAGCGGCGCGCGCGTGGTTTGCGGGGTTCACCAGCCAGGTACGCGCGGGCAGCGATCCGACCTCGCTCATTGCGCTTAAGAAAACGCATATCGACATGCTGAAATCACAGTGGAATACGTTTCTTGCCCGCATCGCTAATCTGACCCGCTAGCCTGCGTGACCGCACGTGTTGACTGTCTGGCGGTCACGCCTCGTACTCCCCTGCCCGCTACGCGGCATAAATGGATTTGTCATTGCCGGTCGCAATAGTGTTAGGCAGCCGGAACGCCTGATTACGCCCACGATTTTTCGCAAGGTACAGCGCCGTATCCGCACCCCGGATCAGTGCGCTGAAGGCGTCTTCCCGCCCGTTTCCCCAGACGGTATGACAGCCTGCGCTGATAGTCACCACCTGTTCGGGCAGTTCCGTTGATGGATGCGGCAGATGTTTTTCACGGATCATACTGACCGCGCGCGTCGCCAGCACCAGCGCCTCTTCACCGGAGGTATCCGGCAATACAATCGCGAATTCCTCACCGCCATAACGCGCCACCAGATCGCTCGTGCGCAGCGTCACCATTTGCAGGGTATTGCCGATAAGCCGCAGGCAGGCATCGCCAGCCGCATGGCCGCGGCTGTCGTTGTAGCGTTTGAAGAAATCGATATCGAGCATAATCAGCGAGACCGGTTTGCCGGAGAGCGCCGAATCCGCCAGCTCTTTCGCAAGCGTCGTATCGAATTTGCGGCGGTTGGCAAGCCCTGTCAGGCTGTCGGCCATCGCCATCGATTTAAACGTCTGGTTCGCTTTCAGGAGTTCATCGCGCAACTGCTTCAGCTCCTGCTGGTCGCGAATACTGCTGCGCACCTTACGAAACACCACGGAGCTGAACAGCAGAAACCCGACTAACAGCATCAGGTTCGATAACATGCCCGGCAGATTATTACGAAGCCAGTGCATACACACCTCGGCGCGGTCGTAACCGGCTACCACCACCAGCGGCAGTTTTTCAGTGCGGGCAAACCCAAATACCCTTTCCACGTGATCGAGCGAGGCCACCCAGGTGCCGGTGCCGCGATCGGCGCGGAGCAGTTCGCGGGTAAAGAGCGGGCTGCTGGCGATATTGACGTCAATTTTTGCTTCATTGTAGGGGCGCACGCAGAGGACCGAGCCGTCGGTCAGCAGCAGCGCCAGCATATCGCGCGGCCCCAGCTCGAAGTAACTGTAAAAGCGCTGAAAATACTCAAGTTTTACAGTAGCAAGCACGACACCGGCAAAACCACCGCTCAGATCGTTTACCCGCATGGAAACCGGGATCACCCGTTCATCGGTGTTCTGGCTGCGGATGACGCGCCCGATGTGAAGGCCAGTCTGGCGATTCTCATAATGGAACCGGAAATAATCCTGCTGCGTAATGTCGTTCTGCATACCGGCGATGCCGAACGACGAGCCCTTAATGACGCCCTGCGCGTCATAGAAGTAAAGCCCGTCCAGCTGTGGCTGACGCCCTTTCAGGCGCACAAGGAAACTGTGATAGGTCGCGGACTGCCCGGCGGCGACGGCGGCGCGCACATCATCAAGCGTCTGGCCGACCGCCATAAAAGTATCTTCCGCCTGCCGCACCTGGGCGACAGAGAGGTTAACCGCTTTATTCGCGGCCTGGGCAATTTCATCATCAAAGGAGTGTAAGAATACCAGTACGTTCGTGCTGATCCCGCCCACCAGGAGGAACAGAAGTAAGACAGCCAGACTTCGACCCAGCGATGTGCTAAGCCCAAGACGATAAGAAATGAACTGCCTGAGAGTCACGGAACGGTTTCCCCGGAATAACCAATTTTGCTTTAGGGGTTATCGGTACTCCCGGCCGTTTCTGGAGGGCCCAGCCCCCGTCTGATGACAATAATTTAACAGGCTGTGACAAGTCTTCACGGCGTTAACGGTAACATGACAGATCCCGCCTCAGCCCGCCGGTGTTCCCTGATGAAAAATGAGCTGCCAGCGCGACTCGCCGTCTTTTACCCAGTGCGACGAACGCCAGGCGGCGCGACGGCCATCCGGCGCGCAGGTGTGGTAGCGCAAAATCACACTCTCTTCACTCACAGGCAGGAGGGTAAAGTCGCTGCTGACCATCGCCGGCGCGGAAGTCTCCTGTGTCAGCGCCTTGATAGTCTCGTGCCGGCTCACAACGGATCCTGAGCGCGTGATTTCACAAAAGCGTGGATGGAGCACCGCCTCCAGCCACGCCTGGTCGCGCCGTTTTGCCTCATGCAGACTACATTCCAGCGCAATGAGTATCGCCTGTAACATGGTGTCGCCCTTACTCGTCAGCCTGAATAAACGCTATTCACTGCCTTAATTTGGGATATGCCCCGTCTCGCTTAAACGGTATCATTAACAGGAACAGCAATAATTAATTTGAAATTAATAACGACAATAAGGATACAAAAATGTCGATGGTTTTTTGTCGCGGGTGTGGGAAAGAAATTCATGAATCAGCGAAAGCCTGCCCGCAGTGCGGCGCGACGCAGGGTACGCCAGCCGGAAATAAAAACCGGATCAGCGCAGCGTTACTCGCCTTTTTCCTGGGCGGTATCGGCGTGCATAAATTTTATTTAGGCAAAGTCGGACAGGGTTTTCTGTATCTGATTTTCTTCTGGACTTTTATTCCGGCCGTTATCTCGTTTGTCGAATTCATCATTTATCTGTGCGATACCGATGAGAACTTCGCGCGTAAATATGGCTGATTTACGCTGACGCCAGGGCCATTCTTTACGTAATACAATGCGGAATGGCTCTTCTCCCTTTTTCTCTCCCCCGCTTTACGCACCGCGGCTCTGCCTGCGCGAAGACGCTGAAAAAACGCCCCAATGAATGATACCCTTACCGCATGCGGCGGTGAGCAATATCATTCAGGTAAACCTCATGAAGAAAAAAGAGTTTGTGACGCAGGATCTGCTCAGCAAAATTTATCAGGACACGACGCCCGGCCCACGGAAGTTACCGCCCGAAAGACAGCTTGCCGGAGAGTATGGCGTGTCGCGGTTTACTATCCGTCAGGCGCTGGAAAAGCTGGTGAGCATCGGCGTCGTGCGCATCGTGCAGGGGTCAGGCGCGTGGATCAACGAGCAGGCGCGTAATAATCCGCTGGTTTATAACTCCATCACCGAAAAGCGCTTCGACCAAATCCGCTACCGCATGATAAGCCTGCATAAAACGCGCCCGGATCGCGCCGCACAGCAAATTTTCGGTATCGGTGAAGAGAGTTTTATCTGGCATTTCTGTCGCCTGCGCTTTGTCGATGACGCGCCGGTACAGCTTGAAATCTCACGTATGCCGGTGACAGATTTTCCCGATCTGAACCAGCAGGCCATTGAGCGTTCCATTCAGCAATATGTCCTGAGCAAAGGGCTGACGATTTCGCATATGCTGACCACCTACCGCGCCGTGAGCGTCGGCCGTGAACAGGCGGCGTTACTGGGCTGCAAGAAAGGCAGCCCGGCCATGCACATTCATAATCGCGGTATTCTTGAAGGCGGGCGGGTCTTTGAGGTAAGCGATATTATTGATATCAATTATACCTGCACCTACGTTATCCCCCATAACCGCGATAATTTGGCCCTGCGCCAGTCTCAGGGCGTATGAATAGCGCCATCAGGCAGGCGGCTTTGCGTCCATTCATGGGGGCGATAAACGACGGGATGCGCCAGCGCCAGCTCCTCATCGAAACCCACCCCGATCCCGGCATTCACCGGCGGATAAATAAACCCGTCTTTCGCTTCCGGTGCGCCCGGGAACACCGCGTCGGTCAGTGCTGAACGCGGAATAAATTCCTGAATGGCCGCGTTATGCAGGTGAATATTCAGATGCGTATTCACCGCCACACCAATCGGCGTCATATCGCCAGGGCCATGCCAGGCAAGGCGCACGCCAAAAGCCTGACAGAAATGCGCGAGTTTAAGCGCAGGTGTAATACCGCCAATTTGCGAAACGTGGCAGCGGATAAAGTCGATACGGCGATTGACTATCAGATCATGCCATTCAGCGGGGTTATTAAATAGTTCACCCATCGCTAGCGGTACGCAGCTTTGCTGACGCACCTGCTCAAGCCAGGCGCTCTGCTGGGGCGGTAAGATATCTTCAATAAAGTAAGGTTGATAAGGTTCAAGCTGTTTAGCCAGTTGCACAGCCTGCTGCGGGAATAACCGCTCGTGAACGTCATGTAAAATATGCAGCCCCCAGCCATATTTCTCACGCAACGCGCGGAACATATCGACGGTATTGCGCATGTACTCTTGCTGATCGAACCACGCGCCTGGGGTCGGATTTTCCGGCGCGTGAAGCGCCGACGGCGTGCCGCCATAAAAGCCAAGCTGGCAACGAACATGGCGATACCCCTGTGCTATCAGCGCATCGACAGAGGCAAAGAGATCTTCCAGCGTTTCGCCGCTGGCGTGACTGTACGCCGGGATCGCATCGCGGGATTTCCCCCCCAGAAGCTGATACAGAGGCATCTGCGCAAGCTGGCTTTTAATGTCCCACAGTGCCATATCAACACCCGCGATGGCGTTATTCATGACCGGGCCGTTTCGCCAGTAGGCGTTAACGTTCATCATTTGCCACAGATCTTCGATATTATTCGCATCGCGCCCCACCAGCAGCGGGTGTAAATACTCATCCACCAGTGTCTTAACGGCCAGCGGACGCTGCTGAAACGTAGCGCAGCCATGCCCTGTGATGCCCTGCGCGGTCGTCACGCGCACCGTCACAAGGTTATGTCTGTCCGGGCGGGTAATAAAACATTCGATATTTTTGATAATCACAGGCGTCACGAGACAACTCCTTTGCAGCGCTGTGGAATACGTAATAGCAAATATCATCGCCCTAAAAATATTGTCGGGTAAACCCTTTTTTTGACTATTTATTTTGGTCAGTTATCCGGCCGGAATATTATTATAAAACCAGACCAATTCAGGCCGCACACCACAAAATGGCCTCTACTCCCTTAAACCTGTGAACCGTATCAACATTTATTGGTTTGTTTTGTTATCAGGGTTTACTTATGCTTCAGGGCAACATTAAAACGACAACAACATTCGGCGGGAGTCATTATGGGGACGCAAGAAGCCATTACCAAGATTATTCGGCTGGTCGGCGGCCAGGGGAATATTAATAACGTCTGGCACTGCATGACGCGACTGCGCTTCGATTTAATTGATGATGATAAAGTCGATCAGAATGAGATAAAAAAAGTGCCCGGCGTGCTGGGCGCGCAACTGCAAAGCGACCAGTTTCAGGTCATCATCGGGCCAAAGGTGAGCAGCTGGTACGAACAGATCCTCCACGCGCTGGGTGATAACGCGCCTGCCGCTCCCGTCGAGAAAAAAGGCCGTAAAGGGTTAATTTCACTCTTTATGGATACGGTTTCTGGCGTGTTTGGCCCGATCGTTCCGGCCATTGCCGGGGCTGGTATGATCAAAGGGTTGCTGGCGGGGTTGATTGCGCTAAAGGTGATTTCCGCGAAAAGCGATACGGTGATGATTATCGACCTTATCGCCAGCGGCGTGTTTTATTTCCTGCCGTTTTTCCTTGCGGTTTCCGCCGCGAAAATCTTTAAAGTGAATGAATATCTGGCGGCAGCCGTCGCTGCGTGTCTGATGTATCCGTCGCTGATTGATGCCGCCAAAGCGCTGGCTACCCATCAGGAGGGC
Organism: Cronobacter condimenti 1330; assembly: GCF_001277255.1. Lineage (NCBI taxonomy): Bacteria > Pseudomonadati > Pseudomonadota > Gammaproteobacteria > Enterobacterales > Enterobacteriaceae > Cronobacter > Cronobacter condimenti. Next base: position 91,122 of record NZ_CP012265.1, on the reverse strand, counting down.
GCGGTCAGCGCGCTGTGGCTGCTTAATACCATTCCGGTATCGGTCTTTAATTATTCCGCCAGCGTCATTCCGGTCATTTTCTCTATTCTGGCGCTCAGCTATATCTATCGCTGGGTAGACCGCATCATGCCTGATGTGCTGAAAACCGTGTTTACGCCCACGCTGACGCTCTTTCTCGGCGCGCTGGCCGCGCTGGTGGTCATTGGCCCGATTGGGATTTGGTTAGGTAAGGGGCTGGCGCTGTTTGTCGAAGGGCTGTTTGGCGTGTCGGCGAGCTTTGCGGGCTTAATCGTGGGCGCGATCCGCCCCGTCGCGGTGCTGACCGGTATGCACCACGCCATGACGCCGATTGCGCTGCAAAACTTTAGCGAGCGCGGCTATGACATGCTAATGCCAATGATGTTTATGGCGAATATGGCCATTGCCGGTTCAACGTTCGCCATCTGGCGGTTAAGCAAAGAGCGTCACGAGAAAACCGTCACGCTGTCAGCAGCGATTTCGGCGTTGCTTGGCATTACGGAACCCGCGCTGTTTGGTGTCCTGACGCGTTATAAAAAAGCATTTATCTCCGCGACAATTGCCAGCTCACTGGCCTCGGCGTTTATCGCGTTCTTTGGCGTGCGTCTTTACGGCTACATTCTGTCGAGCATTTTCAGCCTGCCCGCGTATATCGGCCCGTACTTTGTTTTTGCCCTTGCCGGTGTGGCGATGGCGCTGGTGCTCTCATTTGCATTAACCACGCTGCTGGTAGGCAAAGACCAGGCCATGCAGAAGTTATAAACGAGGCGCGAAGGGGTAAGGGAAGCGCTGGCCGGGCTGACCGGCCAGCGGTAAGGCAGGGTTAGAGCGTTTTCAGAAACGCCAGCAGATCCTCATTGAGCTGATCCTGATGCGTGACGGCAAAACCGTGCGGGCCGTTGTCATACACTTTCAGTTCAGCATTCAACATTTCCGCGGCGACTTTACCGGTGGATTCAAACGGCACCACTTGATCGTTGCTGCCGTGGATAACCAGCGCTGGCACGTTCGCTTTTTGCAGATCCGCGCGGAAGTCGGTTTCCGAGAACGCGGTCACGCAGTCGAGCGTGCCTTTAAGTGAAGCCATCAGCGCAATATTCAGCGTCTGGGTCAGTACACCGTCAGAGACGGTCTGGCCCGCGTTGGTGCCGTAAAAAGTGGCGGCAAAATCGCTGATAAACTGCGCGCGATCTTTACGCAGCCCTTCGCGGATACCTTCAAAAACAGAGAGATCCACACCCTGGCTGTAGTCGCCAATTTTGCCGAAGACCGGCGTGACCGCGCCCAGCAGCACCAGCGCCGCGATGCGTGAGGTGCCATATTTACCGATGTAGCGCGCCACATCGCCGCCGCCCATTGAGAAGCCCACCAGCGTGACGTCCTGGAGGTCCAGCGTCTCAATCAGATCATTGATATCAGAGGCAAACGTGTCGTAGTTATAGCCATTCCACGGCTGATCGGAACGGCCAAAGCCGCGACGGTCAAACGCAATCACGCGGTAGCCGCGCTCCGCGAGGAAATTCATCTGGCTGTCCCACATATCCGCATCCAGCGGCCAGCCGTGACTGAACAGCACCGGTTTGCCCGCGCCCCAGTCTTTGTAATAGATCTGCGTACCGTCCTGCGTCTTGATTGTGCTCATCCGTCATTCCTCTTTTAGCGATGGTTCAGGTTGATAAGTATAGTGTTTACATTACGGGTGCGATGAAATAGCGCGCCTGGGGAAGCTGCCCGCCCCGGTGGAAGGCCTGCACGCGGCTTTGAATAAGCAGGTCATTGACCGTATGGCGCTCCTGCTGACGCAGGTGTTCAATCCAGGTGCCGACCACAAACGATTCGACAAACACGCCGGGGCGTTGAATATCTTCATACACCGACCAGCTCAGCGCGCCGCCGCGCTGGCGTACCCGGCGGATCTCCTGCACGCACACGACAAAGTCATACACGTCGTCCGGGTCTATCTGATATTTGTACATCACCATGACCGGGCCGCGCTCGTGGGAAATATTCAGCGCCTGCGCGCGGCTGTCGATATCGCGAATGTCCAGGTTCAGGTCAGGATCTTTATTGAGTTGCCAGCGGCGCGCCGTCAGGCTTGCGAGTAACATGCCGAGCGTCGCGACGCACAGGGCCGTCGCGATACTAAAATGCGATGCCAGTTGTCCCCAGAGGGCGCTGCCGGCGGTCATCGAGCCGAAGAAGAACGTCAAATAAACCGCGAGCGCCCGCGCCTTCACCCATTTTGCCGCGCTGCGCTGCGCGCCCATGTTGAGCGTTGAGAGCACCGCAATCCAGGCGAAACCGGTAAGAAACAGAAACGCATTCAGCAGCCAGACGTGCCGGATAAACGCCAGCGCCAGCATGCTGACAGCAAACATCACGCTGTTAAGCGCCATCAGGCGATCCGGGTTGAAGCGCTTACGCAGCCGCGGCAACACTACCGCCCCGCAGATAGCGCCGATCCCGATGCAGGCCAACATAATGCCGTAGCCACCCGGCCCGAGCCCCAGCTCGCGGCGTGCCACCAGCGGCAGCAGCGCCCAGCCTGCGCTCGCGAAGGTGAAAAACGCCACGGTACGCACCAGTACGTAACGCAACACCGGCGCGGCGTGTACATAGCGCAGCCCGGCGCGCACCGCCGGGAAAAAATGCTCCGGCGGCAGGCGCTGGATGGCAGGCTGCGTCTTCCAGCGATACAACACCCAGGCGACGCCGAGCACCGACAGCGCGTTGAGCGCAAACACCACCCATGGCCCCGCAAACGAGAGCACCAGACCGCCCAGCGCCGGGCCAATGGCGCGACTGATGTTAATGCCGAGCGAGTTGAGCGCGACGGCGGGCGCCAGTTCATGCTTATCGACCAGATCCGGCACGATGGCCTGAAACGGCGGCGAGCTCATGGCCGCGCCCGCGCTTAAGAGAAACGCCGCCACCAGCAGCACGCCGGGCGTAACGAGCCCGGCAAACGACAGCAGCGTCAAACCCGCTGCTGCGATAAACACCCACAGCTGCGAAAACAGCAGATATTTACGTCGGTCGACAATATCGGCCATCACGCCGGAGGGCAGCGCGAACAGAAACATCGGCAAACTGCTCGCCGCCTGCACCAGCGCCACCGCCAGCGGATCGGCGCTGAGCGTCAGCATGGTCCAGTTGATCCCCACATCGTTCATCCATGAACCGATGTTTGAGACCACCGTGGCTATCCACAGCATACGGAACACCGGCTGGCGCAGCGGTGCCCAGGAAGAAGCGGCTACCGGCGGGGTGGCGGCAGACGCCGTGTGGACGTCGTTAACCTGCGCCATGCCTGAACTCCTGTTTGCCCGGCACGTTAACTCGCCATCTGCCGGGCCCGGTTAATGTAAGCGTGGTGAAGATAATCAGCAGCAGCCAGCCGAACTGCCCTTCGGCAATGCTCCAGCCGGGGTGTACCGCCAGCATCGCCACCAGCAGCACGCCGATAATCGGCAGGCAGGCGAGCCGGGTAGCGATGCCGAGAATAATGAAAATCGGGCAAATGACCTCGGCCAGAATGGCGGGCAGAAGGCTCATGTACGGCCCCATGCCGAACGGATCTTCGATGCGTCCGAGCTCTGTGGTGAAATGCAGCACTTTCGGCAGCCCATGGACATACAGCAACAGCAGGCTGCCCGTCAGACGCAGGAAGAACAGCCCCGCGTCAGGACGGGGCGTGGTGTGAGAAAACGAGGCACTTTTCATAGGATCAGAACGCAAAGCAGCTGCAACCGAGCGCGCCCCAGAAGGCGTTATCGTCGGCAACCGGGACGGAAGAGAGGCGCGCCACGTCATGCTGATGACGGTGTACGCCGCATGGGCCACTGCACTGGTGTACGGCAGGGCGAAGCCCGACGCGGGCGGCCTGCGGCGGCGCGCTGCGGTAATGACCCGGTACGTTGACTACCGGCGACCACTCCGGCAATACCGGGATCGTCGGCGGCGAAAGAGGGCCAAACGCGCCCGCGGCGTAGACGATATCGCCATCCACTACCGTCAGCACTGACTCAATGCCCTTGATCTCCTCTTCCGGCACGCGAAAGTAGTCTTTGCTCAGTACCGCGAGATCCGCAAGCTGCCCTGCCTTGATCTGCCCTTTTTTGCCCTGCTCGCTGGAGAACCAGGCGCTGCCCTGTGTCCAGAGCATCAGCGCGGTGTCGCGACCGAGCCGCGCGCTGTGGTCATACATCTGCATCCCGCCGACAGTGCGCCCGGAGACCAGCCAGTACAGCGCCGTCCACGGGTTATAGCTCGCGACGCGGGTAGCGTCGGTGCCAAGCCCTACCGGCACGCCGGTTTCCAGCATTTGTGCCACTGGCGGCGTGTGGCGGGTTGCCTCTATGCCGTAGCGCTCAGCAAAGTATTCTCCCTGGAAGGCCATACGGTGTTGCACCGCGATGCCGCCGCCCAGCGCCTTAATGCGGTCGATATTGTGCTGGGTTACCGTTTCGGCGTGATCGAAGAACCAGTGCAGGCCGTTGAACGGAATGTCGCGATCGACACGCTCGAACACATCCAGCATCCGGCTTATCGATTCGTTATAGGTGGCGTGCAGGCGGAACGGCCAGCGATGCTCGACTAAGTGGCGCACAACGCGCTCCAGCTCATCTTCCATGCCCGGCGCAAGATCGGGCCGCGGCTCAAGGAAATCTTCGAAATCCGCGGCAGAAAAGACCAGCATTTCGCCTGCGCCGTTATGGCGGAAGAAATCATTGCCCTGCCCTGGCGTGAGCATATCAGTCCACTTCTCGAAATCCTCAAGCTCGTGACCGGGGCGCTGGGTAAAGAGGTTATAGGCGATACGAATAGTCATCTGCTGATTATCATTAAGCGTTTTGATGACCTCATAATCTTCCGGGTAGTTCTGGAAACCGCCGCCTGCATCAATCGCGCTGGTCAGCCCAAGTCGATTCAGCTCACGCATAAACTGGCGGGTGGAATTCACCTGGTGTTCCAGCGGCAGTGTCGGCCCTTTGGCAAGGGTGGCGTAGAGGATCATGGCGTTCGGGCGCGCAATCAATATCCCGGTCGGGTTGCCGTTGCTGTCGCGCTGGATCTCGCCGCCCGGCGGGTTTGGCGTATCTTTGGTATACCCGACCACCTTCAGTGCGGCGCGGTTCAGCAGCGCGCGATCGTAAAGGTGAAGAATAAACACCGGGGTATCCGGCGCGGCCTCGTTTATCTCATCAAGCGTCGGCATCCGGCGTTCGGCAAACTGAAATTCTGTCCAGCCGCCCACAACGCGAACCCACTGCGGCGAGGGTGTGCGCAGCGCCTGTTCTTTGAGCATACGCAGGGCGTCTGCAAGCGAGGGCACGCCTTCCCAGCGCAGTTCAAGGTTGTAATTCAGACCGCCGCGGATCAGGTGAAGGTGCGAGTCATTCAGGCCGGGAATCGCGGTATGGCCTTTCAGATCCACCACCTTCGTGGCCTCACAGTGATGCTGCATGACGTCGGCCACGGTTCCGACTTCCAGAAATTTACCGTCGCGGATAGCCACCGCCTCGGCGTGCGGATTTTCACGATCGACCGTATGAAACTGGCCGTTCACCAGAATCAGATCTGCCTTACCAAGGGAAACCATACATCCTCCTGTCTGAGTGCCCGTACAGGACGCCTGCGGCGCGGGCTTTATCGACGCCGCCCGAAGGACGACATCATGTTGTTGCCAGGATTATGGGAACCGTGTGCAGGAAAAAACCAGTTATACGAAGGGATAGGTATACCTGAGTATAGGTATACGAAAGGATAGTTATACGAAGAGATAATTACGCGATCCAGAGGGGAGCGCCAGTATAAAGCCCGAATGATAACGGCCTCGCCGTCGACGTCTGTGTCTGTGACGCGGCGGGCCTGTAACCTCTAACCTCACTGGATGATTTTATGACAACCTCTAAGCTCGAACTGCTCACCCCTTCCAACTGCCAGATGATTTTTATCGACCAGCAGCCGCAGATGGCGTTTGGCGTGCAGTCTATTGACCGTCAGGTGCTGAAAAACAACACCGTCGCGCTCGCGAAAGCGGCGAAAGTCTTCAACATCCCGACCATTATCACGACCGTTGAAACCGAAAGTTTCTCCGGCAATACCTACCCGGAGCTGCTGGATGTGTTCCCGGGTCAGGACATTCTTGAGCGCACCTCCATGAACTCCTGGGACGACCAGAAAGTGCGTGACGCGCTGGCCGCCAACGGGAAACGCAAAATCGTGGTGTCCGGCCTGTGGACCGAAGTGTGCAATAACAGCTTTGCGCTGTGCGCCATGCTGGAAGGCGACTATGAAATCTACATGGTGTCAGACGCCTCCGGCGGCACCTCGAAAGAAGCGCACGATTTCGCGATGCAGCGCATGATCCAGGCGGGCGTCGTACCGGTAACCTGGCAGCAGGTGATGCTGGAGTGGCAGCGTGACTGGGCGCGCAAAGAAACATACAACGCAGTGATGGATATTGTGAAAGAACACTCTGGCGCATATGGTATGGGCGTGGATTATGCCTACACCATGGTGCACAAAGCGCCGTCCCGTCAGAAGAGCGAGCACCGCACGCTGGCGCCGGTTCCGGCCCGCTAAGCGGCCATCGCAGGTGGGTCTGATGCCTGCCTGCGTATCGCCTCTGACTGGAGAGCGTCATGAGCACCGCAGTTATATCCTTCGCCGCCGGGTTGCTGATTGGGCTGATTTACGGCCTGCTGAAAGTAAAATCGCCCGCGCCGCCCGCTATCGCGCTGCTGGGTCTGCTTGGCATGTTAACGGGCGATTATGTCACCCGTGAGGCGCTAAACCGCCATGAGGTCGCCCTGCGGCCCGTCGCGCAGGCCCCACACATTGACACCGCGCCGCCGTTACGCGCGCCGAACAGGGAAGCATCATGAAAGCCTGGCTGGTTTCTCTCGCGGTCGGCGTGCTGGCTGGCGCGATTTACGCAACACTTGATGTGCATTCGCCCGCACCACCGCTCGTCGCGCTGCTGGGGCTGCTCGGGATGCTGGCAGGCGAGCAGGTGATCCCGGTCTGCCGCAGACTGCTTCGCGGCGAACCCGTCACCTTTCATTGGTTTCGCCAGGAGTGCGTGCCGAAAATCAGCGGCACATCGCCGCCGCCCGCAAGTGAGAGAGGCAAGCCGCCCCGCTCGGGCGACGCATTTTGAGGACAGACAGCATGACGCTGCCGCAGCGCATCGCCATCGTTGACGATGAGCGTTCTGTACGCAACGGGCTTTGTAACCTGCTGCAATCGGATGGATACCTGACCGACGCTTTCGACTCCGCCGAAGCGTTTCTCAGCAGTGAAACCGCACTCGACACCGCGTGCGTGATTATTGTCGACATTAAACTCAAGGGGATGAACGGCCTCACGCTGTTCGAAAAATTAAAAATCCTCCCCACACCGCCACCGCCCGTGATTTTTATCACCGGTCATGGCGATGAAAACATGCAACGGTACGCCGAATCCCTCGGCGCCGTTGCTTTTTTGCGTAAGCCGATAAATGTTGATGTGCTTCTCGGCCACATACAGCGCGTGTTGTCCGGCGGCTGAATAGCCTGCCTGTTAAGAAACCGCCCGCGGACCGGCGCGGGCGACGTCCTGAAAACCGGGGATGATGGATGAGTCAAGCGTCAGAGCCAGTGATCTGGCCGCTGCAGGGTAACCTCAGCGAAAACCGGGCCTTTGTGCTCAAAGAAGATGTTATTTTTACCCTCCTGGCCCAGGAGGGCGGGGTCTCCTGGCTTAAAGGCCGTCATCATCACTCCGGCGGCGCGTTTTTTATCGCCACCGCCGTGAGCGACGAAGAAGAGTCGAGCGCTACGCGCCTTTTGCGCAATGAATTCGCGCTGCGCGACGCGCTCAACAGCGCCTGGGCGGTAAAACCCGCCGCCAGCACGCAGTTTCGTGGCCGTTTCGCGCTGGTTTACTCGCCATTTGCCTTCAAATTACTGACCGGTATGACCGGCAAACCAATGGCCAGTCTCGCCAGTTTCCTGGAGCTGGCCCTGCGGATCTGCGCTCCTCTTCAGCAGATGCATTTGCGCAATCTGATCCACGGCGATATCAAACCAGGCCATATATTCCTGTATGACGACGCCTCCTGCCGCCTCGGCGGATTCGGGCTTTCAACGCTTATCTGTGATGAAAGCCGCCAGGCGCAGCTACCCGTTACAGGCGGCACGCCGGCCTATATGTCGCCGGAACATACCGCTCATACCCGGCGCGCTGTCGACAGCCGCAGCGATCTCTATAGCCTCGGCGTAGTGCTGTACGAACTGCTGACCGGCAGTCTGCCCTTTGCGCTGAGCGGTAACAGCCAGGCGGAATGGGCACATCACCATGTGGCGTCCGAGCCGCGCGCGCCGCATGAGATGCGCCCTGGGCTTCCGCCGGTGCTATCCGACATCATCCTCAGGCTGCTCGCAAAAACGCCCGAAGGCCGCTATCAAACCGTGGATGGGCTCATCGCCGACCTGCGGCGCTGTCAGGCAACGCTCATTGACGGACGCGACATCGCCACGTTCCCGCCGGGGTTACAGGATCGCGCATTCGCGTTTCAGCTCACGGACACGCTGTATACGACGCATCCGCAGACGCTTGACCTGATTAACGCTTTTGACGAAGTGAGCCGCAGCGGGCTGTCGCGACTGGTGACGGTGAGCGGGCCGTCGGGTATTGGCAAATCCGCGCTGCTCGCCTCGGGCCTCAAGGCGCTGCAACAGCGCAATGCGCTCCTGGCGGTCGGCAAGGTCGATCAGTTTGCGCCCGCCCTGCCCTGGGCGGTGCTAAGCGCGGCGTTTCGCGCCCTTACGTTGCATCTGCTTGGTCGGCAAAGCGAAGAGGTCGCCCACTGGCGCGCGCGGCTCTCACGCGCCCTGGAAGGCTATGAAGAACTGGCCGTAAGCCTGGTGCCGGAGCTGCGTTTATTGCTGGAGATCCGCCAGGGCTTTTCGGCGGACACCTTCGCCATCGACACCCGCGCGCGTTTCAACCATATGGTGCTGGCGCTGGTCAAAACCTTCGCCACGCCTGGCCGCCCGCTGGTGCTGTTATTAGATGATTTGCAGTGGGCCGATGCCGCGAGTCTGGACATTCTGGATTATCTGCTGCAAAACTGCGCCGCCGTACCGCTTTTAATGGTGGTGGCGTACCGCGATGAGCATCGTCATCGCGACGCATTCGCTGGTCTTGCCGCCAGCGCGCAACATACGACCGCCCTTCATCCGACGCCGTTGCCGGTCAAAGCCGTGGCGCGCTGGCTGGCGACGCTACTGCACACCACGCCGGCCTGCACGGCCGATCTCGCCGCGCTTATCCATGAGAAAACCGGCGGCAATCCGCTCTTCATGCATGAGTTTTTCCGGCGAATTGTTGATGACGGGCTGGTGACGTATAACGCGTATCAGGAGCGCTGGAGCTATTCCCTCCAGACCATTCGCACGCACCATTACACCGAAAATGTCCTGGCGCTGGTGCTGCAACAGCTTGAAGGGTTACCCCCGGAGACACAAAAGCTGCTGGGCGGCATGGCGTGTCTCGGCTGCACCGGCGAACTAAGCACGGTCAGCGGCGTGGTAGGGATGTCGACCGCCGAGATTGTCTACCGGCTGCATCCGGCTATCGTCGCGCAACTGGTCACCCTGAATAATGATGACTACGCCTTCACGCACGATCGCGTACAGGAGGCCGCGTTCGCGCTGCTGGAACCTGGTGAGAAAAGCCGCATTCATCTGGCCACAGCGAGCCTGCTTGCTCAGTCCGCGCGCCAGGCGGCAGGCAACGAGCTGCTGTTTCGCGCTGTGCATCACGTCACCGCGGCGATAGGCAGCATCGAACCTGCCTCGCAGCGCCAGATGTTTCGTGAGCTGAGCATGCTGGCGGCGCGGCGGGCCCGCTTTACCGGTGATTATCTCTCGGCGCTAAATTACCTTAAGACCGCCCGTGCGCTCGGTCATGACGCCGCCTCGCCAGATTTCACGCTGGATACCGAAGAGGCAGAATGCCATCTGGCGCTCGGCCATTTCGATAACACCCGCGCGCTGTGCGAAGGGTTGTTGATTGCACCCGGTGCGCTCACGGAAAAAGCGCTGGCGGCGTTGCTGCTGGCGGAAGTGTATATGCGCCAGTCCAATCCGCGCCTGGCGCTGGAAACCGCGCTGCGCTGGCTTGGCGTGTTCGGTATTCATATTAACCGCGAACCGACCGCTGACGAATGCGCGCAGGCGTGGGCGCACGTTCGCCACCGCGCCGGCGACGCGCCCGCCGCCACCTTTGGCACGCTTTCGCCGATGGACAATCCCGAAGTGGACGCGGTGATGAACCTGCTGAACAGCGCGAGCCTGTTTGCGAGCTTCAGTTGCCCGCGCCTGCACTTTCTGCTGCTCTGTCGCATGATGCACCTCACGCTTGATAACGGCGTTTGCGGCGCATCGACCACCGCGATGGCCTGGTTTGGGGTGCTGGTCGGTCACCGTTATGGTGAATATCAACTGGGCTTTGAATACGGCACGCTTGCCCGCGAACAGGTGACGCGCTACGGCTACAGTGCGTTTGAGGCAAAGACGCTGCTGGCGCTCGATCAGCTAAGTGTCTGGACACAGCCATTGTCATTCACCGTCGATTGCGCCCGCGCCTCGTTTACTTCCGCTGTCACTTACGGCGATATGACCGTGGCCTGTTTCGCGGCCTGTCACCAGATAATCAATTTTTTAAGCCGGGGCGACCATCTGGATGTCGTACTGACGACCATCGAACGTAGCCTGGCCTTTGTGCGCCGAACGCAATTTCGCGATGTAGAAAATACGCTGTTAATTCAGCGGTATTACGTACAGCACCTGCGCACGCCCGCAGGCCCGGAGTGGCATGCCGATGAGCATTTCCCGCACGCGTTGCTGCCGTCGGCTTCCGGTCACGCGCCAGAGCAAATGTCTACGCTGGGATTCTGGTTCTGGCTCTATCGTGCGATGGCGCATTTCGCGTGTGGCGACTACGCACAGGCCGCAGAAAACCTGGAGCACGCAGGCGCGCTGGCATGGTCGGCGCCGGGGCATATTCATTTGCTGGACTATCACGTTTACAGCGCGCTGTCGTTGTCGCTGCAACTGACGCCAGAGACGTTCTCCGCCGAATACCGCCGCCGCATTCACCAGCATTATGACAAAATCGCGCTTTGGGCGCGGGTCAATCCCGGCACGTTCGCGGATAAAGAGGCGCTGGTTTATGCCGAGATTGTGCGGCTCGACGGCATGAACAGCATCGCGCTGGAGCAGTACGAGCGCGCAATCACGCTGTCGCGCGACGCCGGGTTTACACCGTACCACGCGCTGGCCCATGAACTTGCCGGGCGTTTCGCGCGCTCGTGCGGCTACACCACTACAGCGGATGCGCACTATCGTGGCGCCATCGCCGCCTGGGGCCGCGCCGGGGCGCAGGCCAAAGTGCGCCAGCTGGAACTCGCGTTCCCTCACCTGCTGGCGCCCGGACAGGCGAGCGCGTATGACACGGTCGCGTTTGCGCAAAATGAAGAGATCCGCGACCTGCAAAGTGTGATTAAAGCCTCAAGGGCGTTATCTGAAGAGATAAACCTTGAACGGCTGATTGAAATTCTGATGACGATTGTGCTTGAGCGCGCCGGGGCGCAGCGCGGGCTGCTCATCCGCGTGTCGGAAAATCACGTGCCGGAGATTGAAGCCAGCGCCACCACCAGTACCGACGGCGTGCACGTGCGCACGCTGCATGAGCTGCCCATGGAAAGCGACCTGCCGCTTTCGGTGCTCTCCGCCGTCATTCGCACCGGTCAGGAGATCCGTACCGGCAAGCCCGAAGAGTTTCATCCGTTTAGCCAGGATCCCTATCTGGTCGCCTCCGGTGCTGCCGTTATGTGCGTGCCGATGTTCAAACAGGCGCGGCTCGTGGGCGTGCTTTATCTCGAAAACCGACTGGTGCCGGACGTGTTCACCGCCGAGCATTCGCGCGTGGTGAGCCTCCTCGGCGCGCAGGCGGCAGTGTCGCTTGAAACCGCGCGTCTTTATGCCGAGCTTCTGGAAGAAAACATCCAGCGCCGTCGCGTGGAAAAAGAGCTGCGCGCCAGCCAGACCTCGCTGATGCTGGGCGAGCAGATAAGCAACACCGGCAGCTGGCGCTGGGAGCTGCAACAGGATCTGATGTTTATGTCAGAGGAGTACGCGCGCATTCTCGGCCTGCCGGAAAAACAGAAAATGATTTCGATGGCGGAGTTTCTGACCTTTGTGCACCCGGATGACTACCCGCGCATCAGCACGCTGGTGACCGAAAGCGTGCGCGACGGGCTGACCATGCGCGCGGAGTTTCGCATTATCCGCGCCGATGGCGTGATGCGTTATCTGCTGGGGATTGGCGACCCGGTAGGCGTGGGGAGCGAAGTGAATGAGTATTACGGCATCATTACAGATATCACGACACAACGTCTGGCTGAAGATGCGATGCGTGTCGCGCAGGCCGACCTGGCGCGCGTCTCCCGCGCCACAACGGTTGGTCAACTGACCTCGTCCATTGCCCATGAAATTAACCAGCCGCTGATGTCCATTGTCGCTAACGCGGGTGCAAGCCTGCGCTGGCTGGATCGCGACCCGGCGCAACTGGAGAAAGTACGCGACGGGCTGCGCGAAATTGTTACTGAAGGGGAGCGCGCCGGAGAAATCATCCGCAGCCTCCAGTCGCTTACCCGCAAACAGGCTCCGGTGTTCGCCGCTATCGATCTGCACGCGTTGATTCGCCATATTCTGTCACTCTCGCGCAGCGAACTGGAGCAGCGCAATATTCAGGTCGAGTATGCGCTGGCTGCGGCAGACAGCGTGATTGATGGTGACAGCGTGCAGATCCAGCAGGTGTTGCTGAACCTGGTGATGAACGCGGTAGAGGCGATGGCCGAGGTGCAGGGGCGACCACGCGTGCTGACGCTCTCAACCTGCACGCCAGCGCACGGCACAGTGCGCTGCGACATTGAAGATACCGGCACGGGCATTGACGCGGCGCTCACCGGGCGGATTTTCGAATCGTTTTATTCAACCAAAGCGCAGGGTATGGGGATGGGGCTGACCATTTGCCACACCATCATCGAGCATCATCAGGGCAAACTCACGGTCGCCGCCCGGCAACCGTGCGGCAGTTGCTTTACGTTTACCCTGCCGCTGGCACGCCAGGCACAGTAATAGTCCGGCGCAAGGACGCGGCCGGGGGTTACACGGCGGAGCGAATGGAGAGTCGCTCCGCCGCCCGAACTAAATCCGCAAGCGATCGTGCCTGCATTTTTTCCATCACCCGTTTGCGGTGAACCTTAACGGTGATTTCGCTGACACCCAGCTCGTGGGCTATCTGTTTATTCAACAGACCGCTAATGGCCAGTTGTAATACTTCCTGCTCGCGCGGGGTCAGCGATAAATGACGCTGTTTCAAATCATAATGCTGGCGTGAATGTTGTGCGTTTTCTTCGGCAAAACGCAGCGCCGCTTCCACCGAGGCAATTAATTCGTCCGGTACGACCGGTTTGGTGAGAAATTCATACGCGCCGCTTTTCATCGCCTGGACCGACAGGGGAATGGTGCCGTAGCCCGTCAGGAAAATAACGGGCAGATCGCGCCCGCGCGCTTTCAGCGTCTGCGCGACCTCAAAGCCAGAAATGCCAGGCATTTGCATATCCAGAATGACACAGGCGGGAATAGCCTCAAACGCATGATCCAGAAAGGACTCCGCGGTAGCGAAATCCCGTACTTCAAGCCCGGCGGAGCCCAGCAGCGAGACGATGGCGTGCCTGACGGCACTGTCATCATCCACAACATAGACAATATGTTCCATAAAAGCCTCGGCGATGGTCAGTCATTATATATTTTACGCAGGTGATGTTTATTTCATGAAAGCATCACGCTTTCTCTATACCGCAGAAAAATGACAATTTTACGATAATAGTAATCCTACCACGCCCTGGTGACTTATTCTCTTATACGATTAATGCGTGGCATATCAAATTTCAATTATAAATAGCAGCAGTGATTATAGGGTTATCTGCAATTTCTCATGCAATTCGGTTATGAGGAAATTCCTGGTATGAATAATAAGCGAAGCGGTGTTTTTATAGACGTGTTATTACATCGCGGCGCACAGAAACGGGCGCGTTAAATAACGCGCAGCCTTCAGTCTGGATAAACCGTATCAATCCCGAAATAACGGTGTAGCGCGGTACGCCCGGCAGGGGTGACGAGGATCTCACGGTAACCGGGGGTGCGGACAAACCAGCCCTGTTCAACAAACCGCGTCAGGAGTGCCGCGCCCGCCTCCCCGCCCAGGTGATATCGTCTTTCACTCCAGTCGAGACACGGGCAGCACACTTTACGTCTGGGTTTCAGAGCCAGCGGCACGCCGAGCGCCGCAAAATGCTGTCTTCCTTCGACGGTCAGCGCGTCGCCCTCCGGCGTAAGCCACTGTTGCGCCAACATAAACGCGTACATCTTCACGGCGAGTTCCCCGGCGAGATGGTCATAACAGGTACGGGCCTGTCGCAAATGCACAGGCGTGCCGGGCTCAGGCACCCGACGAGGGCTCATGGAAACCCCCATTAGATTTTCCAGCAATCCGGCAATCTCATGGCCCGCCAGCCGGTAATAGCGATGCCTGCCCTGCGAAAGACAGACAATTAGCCCGTGCTGCATCAGCCGCGAGAGATGGCCGCTCGCGGTCGACGGCGCAATATCGGCCACGGTGCTAAGTTCAGTGGCGGTCCACGCGCGCCCGTCCATCAGCGCGCAGAGGATAGCGACACGTGACGGATCGGCGATAGCCGCCGCCACGCCGGACATAGCCTGCTCCAGACGCGGAACCGGCGCCTCGTCATTCAGGGGGTGACGCTGGGAACTGCCCATGGTCGGGTTACCTTTTCAGCCTGCTTGTCGTTATCGGTTAAAAGAATCAACCGGTTACTGTGATCGCTGTACTGTACAAGAATATTCACGCCGGCGCTGGCAAGCGCCTGGGCAATGTCGCCGAGTTCGCCCGGGCGCGCCTGCGGCAGTTTGCGGATAAGCGGGCGAGCAACCCGTTGCACCTGAAATCCGGCGTCCACCAGTACCCGCTGCGCCGTTTCACCCGCTTCTACCAGAAAATGCGCGTGGCTCTTATCTGCGACGGTAAACACACCGCCGCCCTCAAGGCCTACACCGCTGCGACCGAGTAGCGTCCCGAGCGCCGCCAGCGCACCGGGGGTATTGTTCAGCACCACGTGAATATCATACATGTGAGTTATCCTTTGTATCTGATGAATAATCGCGAAGCACATGGGCAACGCGGATCCGGTACCAGGCAAAAATGCTGTCCTGCCCTTCTTGCTGGGCAGCCTGATGCATAAGGTTGCTTTTCCAGGCGCGTACGGCCTCTTCACTCTCCCACCAGGAGAGCGACAGTAATTTCCCGGGTGTCGTCAGGCTCTGGAAACGGTCGATATCAATAAACCCCGGCGCGGTCGCCAGCAGCGGTCTGAGCCCGGCGGCAAGATCGAAATAACGTTGCTGCGCTGCGGGCAGCGCCTGTGCTTCAAATAAAACGGCTATCATTGGCCTTCTCCTTCACTGAATGCGTATTGCAGTGTAAGGATCTAAAAAACGGATGCTTCGCCCGCGGGCGAAATATGGATAGCGCAGCCACAGGGAGCCAGAATGACATTTCGTATCAGAAAGACCGCAGATGAAGAGATTACGCAGCTTGGGGTAATTGAGCGCTCAGCGGACAGCGCATTCACGACAATCCCCGGCCTGGAATGGGTTGCGACGGCTGGCGTGCAGTCAGATACCCTGCATCATCGTCTCCTGGCTGAGGGGTATTCTGCTGTCGCGGTGGATGAACATGATATTCCTGTCGGGTTTATCAATGGCGACTACGTGGATGACACGCTGCATATTCTGGGCGTGGCGGTCACGCGGGAATATCAGGGCCAGGGAATGGGGAAATTACTGATGGCGGATGCAATTCGTTGCGCCCGTGAGCGCGCGCTTCATGCCGTCACCCTTACCACCTTCAGGACGGTCCCGTGGAATCAGCCGTTTTATGAGCGTCTCGGCTTTGATGTCATCGCCCAAGCCGACTTGCCGGCACATCTGATACGGGTGCTCGATGACGAAGCGGCGCACGGCTTCTGCCGCGCGGCGCGATGCGCGATGCGCCTTAAACTCAGAAAGTGAAACCGCGCCCGGTCATCGCAGCGCGCTGGAAGGCGTATTTATTTTTGCGGGGCGTGAAGGCTCGCCAGAATAGCGTCCGGTGGCTGGCTGCCGATAATCACCTGCGGCGGGTTATCCAGCACGACCATGGTTGGCGTCACGTTCACGCCATTTTTTACGGCGAAATCCGACTGCGCTTTAACCAGGTTTTCGCAGGCGGGGGTGGCGTCGTTATTCGGCAAAAAGCCCACCATCGCATTCTTCAGGCTTTTTTGTTTGTCCGCAGAACACCAGACGCGGGCCATATCGCTAATTACGGAATCCCGGATGGAATCGGGCGCGACGGTTAAAAACGACATGGTCAGTCCGGCATCGGTATATTTATCAACATTCTTAACAACATAGGTGCAATAACTGCACTGGTTATCGATAAATACCAACACCTGGTGTTTTTCATGGGCCGCTTTGAATGTCAGCGGCTGTAAACCCGATATTGTTTTCATCATTTCCGGATAACTGAGCTCGGGTGAGGTTGTCGGTGTCGCAGATAACGCATGGCCAGTGCTAAGACATAACATCCCAAACGCCAGTAACGCTGAATACTTCATTTTATGCCCCTGTATTCCCTCACAAACCGGGATTAATTTATTATTATTTTGCGAAAATTCGCGCAACGAGTGTATCTGCTCGCGCCGCAACTGACATGATCTTTATCAGGATTTGCTGATAGCGCGACAGTTTTTATTGTTCAGTCACCACGCCACGCCCGGTTCTGAATGACCACACGATACCCGTCGTGATCGCGGTAAGTGCGCCCGTTCACGTCCCAGTAAGGATTAAACGCACGAACGCGGGTGAAGCCTACCGTTTCAAGCGTGCGGCAAACCTGCTGCCATTCGGCGTGGTCCGGGTAGTAAAGCACCAGCAGGTCTTCATCACCGGGCGACGGCGTGACGGGATGATCCACGCACACCGTGAATTCCAGATGCCAGGGGAGATCGTCACGACCAAGCATGATGCCGCTAAAGCCCGCATGATCGGTAAAACCGGCGAGCCGCATGAGGCCAAGTCCCTGAGACCAGAGCTGAAAAGAGGCCTGCAAGTCACTGACCGGCCTGGCAATACGCATATGAGTAAACACTATTTACACCTCGATATATTGTCATGCACCCCTTTATGTTTAGTCTACCCGTACCGTTTACCGGCATTTGTCCGCAAAAGCCTTTTTAATCGTTCATCAAAAGAATACTGAATGAACAGGCTAATAAATATATTCTCTTATTAAGAATCTGATCAGGCTTATGGTTTTGATGCAAAGTATTAATTTTTATACCCTACGTTTTGCTTTTGTTAATAAGATCACAACTATCCGTTTCTGTAAAAAGACTAACACCGTGATTTCTATGAGCATGCCAGTTTGATGTAAAAAAGCCCTCTTAATATATTCCTACACCCTGCCGATAACCCTTTTGGATTAATTTAACAAAGAATGGTCTGCCGCTTTTATTATTCGCTCGCAAATATTGCGACGTGAGAAAAGTGGCGGCACGTGTGTGGTAACGGCAGGGTGAGTAACCGAGGAATGAGCAATGACAGGTAAACCCGGTATTTTTAAAAATCTTTCTGTAGCAACGAAGCTATTCGGCGGCTTTTCACTTTTAGTCGCCGTTATTATCATTTCCTCTGGGATCAGCATCACTCAGCTTTTAGCTATCAGCGAACATGCTGAAAAAGAGCAGTTGCTTAATCAGATCAATAACGATTTAAGTGCCGCCAGACGTAACCGCCTGGTGTACCAGTCCACCCATGACGAAAAAGCCGCCCAGGAAAACCTTAACGCGATTAATCAAATGGCGGAGAAGATTGAAAGCGGTAAACAATTTTCCTGGGAGGACGATACCGGTGTGCTGTTTGAAGAACTCGGCGTAACGGTAAAAGCCTACAGAGAAGTGCGTAACAACTTTATTGCTCAGGAAAGCGCGAGCATTGCGCAAGGCAAAAACGTACTGGACGCTGCAAACCAGCCAGCTTTTAGCGAAGCGAGCCAGGCCCTGCGCAACAGCGATACACTGACCAAAGCCAGCGTTAACCTGCTCTACTACGTTGAAAAATTACGAGCGGATGCCACATCGATTGTGGGCTCGCGTGGTAAAGAGGGGCAGCAGCAATTCAGCGCCGATATGCAGCAGGCCACCGCGCAGCTGAACGCCATTAAAAACGAGAACAGCACGGCCGTGGTCAGCTCGGCAGACGCTATCCAGTCAGCACTGAATACGCTCGCAAGCCAGGTTGATGCCTACGTTCTGGCGCTGAAAAACGCCAAAGCGGCTTCCGATGCAATGCCTCCCGTGTCGGACAAGCTTAATAACACCACCAGTGAACTGGCGCAGTTGCAGGCGGATAAAAGTAAAACCAAAATTAGCCACGTGATGTATATCGTCGTGATCGTGGCCCTTTGTTCTGTGGTGATCGGGCTCTTTATCGCCTGGCTTATCACCCGCCAGATGACCTCGCAGATCCGCTATAACCTGAATGTGGCGGAGCGCATCGCCGCAGGCGACCTGACGGCGGTGATTGAAGCGAGCTCGAATGACGAGCTGGGCCGCCTGAGTATCGCAATGGCGACCATGAACCAGAAACTGCGTGAGCTTATCACCCAAATTAAGGAATCGGTTGTTTATGTGGCCTCCGCCTCCTCGCAGATTTCTATCGGCAACACCGATCTGGCGTCACGTACCGAAGAACAGTCCGCCGCTGTGGTTGAAACAGCAGCCAGTATGGAAGAGTTAACCTCGACCGTGAAACGCAACGCCGATAACGCCCGCGAAGCCAGTACGCTTGCCCATACGGCGGCTGAAAACGCACGCAGCGGTGGTCAGATTGTCTGGGGTGTCGTGGATACGATGAAAACTATCACCGACAGCTCAAACAAAATTAAAGACATTATCAGCGTCATTAACGGTATTTCGTTCCAGACAAACATTCTGGCGCTCAACGCTGCGGTAGAAGCCGCGCGTGCAGGCGAACAGGGCCGCGGTTTCGCCGTAGTTGCCGGTGAAGTAAGAACGCTGGCGCAACGCAGCGCGCAGGCGGCAAAAGAGATAGAAGGTCTGATTCAGGAATCGGTTGACCGCGTGAATTCTGGCTCGGCGATGGTCAATAAAGCGGGCGACACGATGAAAGATATCGTCTCTTCCGTAGAGGGTGTCAGCGGGATCATGACGGAAATCTCACATGCTTCTGACGAACAGAGCCGTGGCATCGACCAGATCAGCAAAGCCGTCAGTGAGCTCGATTCCACTACCCAGCAGAACGCCGCGCTGGTGCAGGAATCTTCCGCCGCCGCCGCGTCGCTGGAGCAGCAGGCAGGCGAGCTGTCGCAGCTGATTTCACTGTTCAAGCTGGGCGATGCCATTTCGAAAAAACCGTCTGCGAAACCCGCTTTTGCGGCCGCACCGGCCAGCGCAAGCCGCACGCTTGCAGCAGACGGCGCGGGAGACTGGGAAACCTTCTGACAAGTTCCCCTGGAGGAATGCTAAAAAAGCCCGGCACTGCCGGGCTTTTTGCTGTCTGTTTTACTCCGCGTTCTGCGGCCCCGGCGTGGGAAGACGCTCCACGCGCAGCAGTAATTTTCCCTGAATCAACAGCACGACGGTCCTGATAAGCAGCGTGGCAATGATGAGGTTCGTGAAAATAAACAGCGGCACCGCGAGCGTATGGAAAAAACCGCTGGCGCTGTGATGACCGAGATGCAGCCCGGTGCTGGCTAACGCCGAGATGCCGAATGAGAAGCTCCAGAACGAAGCGTTAAACGGCTGCGCCAGATACCAGGGCATCAGGCGCAGCATAAACAGTAACTGTAACAGCCCATAGCCAAAGAGCATTTTGGCGAAGACATCCGCCTCCCCGCCGTTGACGGCAAGCCAGGCGTTGCAGGCAACCAGCGCGGGGGCAAGCTGAATCCCAAGCGAGGTTCGAAGCGCCGTGGGCAACTCCCCTGCGCTGCGCAGCCGCTGTAAAATTACCGGCTCCAGACTCAACCATGAAAAAACGCCTGCCCCGAGAAACACGTAACCTGCATCATGAAATCCCAGCGCTCCGCAGGCCATCGCGCTGATAAAGTTGTTCGCAACCGTAGGCAGATAAAGTCCGGGCGTGGTGGCTTCAGCGGGGTGGCTCCCGCGCCACAGCCCCGCCGACTGCCAGGCGCCGTAGCCCAGCTGCGCGGCAACGCCTGCGAAGAACAGCACCAGCGCCGCCGGCCGACACCAGGGCGTCATGCCAATAGCCACCAGCATCGTGGTCGCCGGGAACAGACTGATAAAACTGCTCTGCACCGGGTGGCGCAATTCAGCCGCCACGCTTTGCCAGAAGGTCACAGCACGATAAATAAACGCCATACTCAGCAGCAGCCAGACGACCATTGCCAGCAGCACCAGACTATTGCCGATAACCGGACTGACGGGCCAGATGGTGCTGGCATAACGCCAGGCAAGCCCCATGCCGATTATCCCTAACACCATGCCGTAGTAGCCCGCCGGCAGGTTAAGCACCGTCCGGGAACCCAGGTTTTTATGCATAATTTGCTCACGAAAAACGCGCCGGCGCGAAGCCCGGACGCCAGAAAGTCACTCTGAGCGGCGTATGATATCCCTGATAAGCGCCTTCAGCTATTAGCCGCAAGGGGCAGCGGATAACGAGGGCTGAAAAAAGCGCCAGGAAGGAAAGGGAAAGAGACAGCGAAGGGTGAGGCGCGCGGCACAGGTGACCACCTGCGCCCCGCAATGCCGCGAAGGCGCGGTTATGCGTGGTCAGGATTGGTTAAAAAGGTAATAGCGAAGCCCTGGGCCTGCCAGTGCGACACGCGCTCTTTTTGTCCCTCGGACAGCGGTTCATCGGTCCAGACGAAAAAGTGCTGGTTTGGGAACAGCTCCGGGTGCGGCAGATCGAGCGGTTCCGCAAGCAGGTCGATGTGCCAGCCCTGATGCGCGAGGCGGCAGGCTTCAAGCCAAAGACGAGCGCGATCAACCGTTCCCCAGCCCATCAGCAAGGCTTCTTTGGTGGTTTTTTTGCGTGCCTCGGCAAGAAACAGCGTGGCGTACTCAATCAGCGCGCCGTCCATCAGGCTACGCATTGACGGCGCGGTGTATTGATCAAGGCTGAGACGACGACGAACCGGTAAAAACACATGATCGATGAGACCGTCGACGGCATTTTCGCGCACCAGCGCAGTGATTTTCGCACGCAATGTCGCCGGGCGCGCCTGACGCACCACGGTCATCATCTCTTCCTGCAATACGCCCCAGGTCTCAGGGGCCACCACCATGTCTTTATCCAGCAGCGCTTTCACTTTGCCCACGGGCACGCCACTTTTCACCAGACGTTTGATCTCTTCAATACGCTGGATATCGTCTTCATCGAACTGGCGGTGCCCGCCTTCGCTGCGTTGAGGTTTAAGCAGGCCATAGCGCCGCTGCCAGGCTCGCAGCGTCACGGGGTTTATCCCGCACCGTTCTGCTATCTCGCCAATGCTGTAAAACGCCATAGGATCTTCACTCACGCTTAAAACCGACACGGGAATCTCTCTAATCATTAACTCTCCCTAGCTTGTACAATTTTTGTTAATTGTACAACCATGAAGTTAACTTTAGAGGCATCTGGATGTTAAGGGTATGAAGTCAAAGCGTCATGAGCAATAAAAAAGTGTACGTAAAAGGCGTTAAATCACAGGAAGTGCGCGCATGCGGTGCAAGCATGCGCGATTTAAGAGAAATTCGCCTTCAGAGGCCGAATTTTTTCTCCGGCCACGCCACACCCGGAATGCCGCCAAGCGCGGGTTTTGCGAAAAGGTGCCCCTGAAAGAGCGTGATACCGGCGGATTCCAGCCACATCCACTCTTCGGCTTTCTCCACACCCACTGCGGAAATGGCTATCTCCAGCGAAGCGCAGCACTTGATGAGCGCCTGTACAATCGCCTGACGTGGGCCGCTTTTATGCACATCGCGAATCAGGTCGTGGTTAATCTTGATGCAATCCGGCTGGAACTGTGCGAGCAGCAACAGCCCGGCAAACCCGGCACCAAAGTGATCAATAGCCACCCGCAACCCCGCCGCTTTGAGCTGGCGAATGGCGCCGGTAAATTCATCCAGACGTGAGATCACCTCACTTTCGGTAAATTCCACGATGACCTGGTCTGGCACCAGCCCGTTGGCCTGAATTTCCTGCACCAGGAAATCTACCGCGCCTGGAATTTTCACAAGCGTCATGGGTAACAGGTTCACACACAGGGTTTGCTTGCCGATATTGAGCGCGCCCGCCATCGCAAAAGCGGTTTTCTTGCTTTTCAGATCAGTCTCATACAACGCCTCACCCTGAAGCCCTTCAAAAAAGGTCTGCGGCGGGGCGCCGTCAGGGGTACGCAGCAGCGCTTCCAGCGAGACCACTTCACGGGAGAGCGGGTCGATAATTGGCTGGAAGGCAAAACTGCATTCGGTGTGCGCCCTGAACGTGTCAGGTGCCTGAACACCGTCATCTTCGGTAATAAAATCCCAGCTATCGCCAGGCGGAATTTCGAAATAGTTTTCTTTTTCTGTCGCTTCCACGAAGGTCTGGAAGAACTGCAGCGCGCGGTCGCCATAGACCAGCTGATATTTTGAGGTGCCTTTATCCAGTACATGCTGAAGCACTTCGTCGCGCTCATAATCCCGCAAATCAAACAACTCCATGCCCGATTTGCCAAAGCGGCGTGACGGCGCGTAGTCGCATAACAGTTCCACGAGATTGTAATGACGGGTATCGGCGCAGATAGCGCGATAAATGGACTGCACGCCCTCTTCCGGGCCTTCCAGCAACTGGAAGAAGTGCCTGCCATTGAAAAGCAAAATGCCGGTAACGTCGGCCTGACCGTTTTTGTTATTTGCTGCATCCACCATTTCTTCCAGTACCGTGACCGGAACGTCGTCGCAGATATGGCTGCGATAAATTATGGTTGTGAGCATCATGCATCCTGTGAATAGGTGAATAAGCCGCCACCTTAACAGATGACCCAACAGGCGTCTTGTAATGAATGCGTTAAAAACAAAGGGAAAGTGAGAGACAGGAAGGGTTTTCTTTGTACAGGTTCAGGCATGATCCCATGCCGATTTTCACAAAACCATTACGATTCGACTGGCTTGTACAACCTTTTTCTTCAGTTTTTCCGTAAAAAACGCCTGTTCAGTACAGAATTATCTGCAAAAGCAAAAATTAAATTTAGCTTTAAATGCATGAAACAAAGCGATTTAATGGATTTTTCACTCAATACGGCGCGCTAAGTTATACAAAAGCGGTGTACAAGATTCCTGTGATTAGTATACTGCTAACTATTCCGTGAGTAGTTACGAAATTTTAACAGGAGTGACATATGCGTCAGAACGGTTACATTCCGGATACAGCTAATGCCATTGCCCGATACTTTGACAAAGCGGCGCTGCCCACTCAGCAAGAAACCTTAGGGCAAATCGTTGTAGAAATTCTGCGCGACGGTCGTCTCCTGAACAAGAAAAGTATCTGCACCAAATTGCTTAGTCGTCTCGAAATGGCTTCCAGCGTTGAAGAAGAGAGTCACTATCAGACGCTGATCGGTCTGCTTTTTGATCGCTAACGCCAGGGCGTTCTTACCGAACAGGTTCCTGATGATTAAGACAATGATGGCGGAGGGATATTGCAGGCCTTAGCAAAGCCTGACAATTTTCAGTGGCAGGATGCCACCGGAAAAAGTTGTATCCCGCGCGTGTGGCGCGGGACATGCGGCATTCAGAGACGCATTTATGAACAGAAGTGAAAAAGACCAACTGACAGATGAAATCATCGGAGAGGCAGTACTGTCTCTTCTGAGAGAAAAAGGCCCCATTAATATGCGGGTCCTGATTGCGCGACTGCGCTCGATGGAGACCAGTGAGTCTGATCCTCAGCGACGCGAGGCGATAGCCCGTGTGATAACCGAGATCAGCGCCTCAAGGGTGTCCGGACAGCGTAATGGCACGCGTGAGCGAAAAGAATGGAACGGCGATAACATTCATTCCCTGTTTGGTGAAAAGACGCCGCCTGACAGCAGTAAAAAACACTGACTACATTCAGCAACTTTTAACAATATAACGGTGCCAGTTAATGAGCCAGGTGATGCTTAAGCCCACAGATTTGCAGGCAGAATTTGCCGATACAGCGCTGTCTGAATACTTCCGTAACGCAGGCGATATGCTCGCACAGGAATCCGCTCTGCTGGGCGCGGTTGTGAGCAATATTCTCGCCACCGAAGGTCACCTGACCCATAAAGCGATTATCCTGCACCTGATCGGTGTGCTGGAAACCACGGATGACGTGGTGATGGCTGACGTCATTCGCAAAACGCTGGAAATCGTTGTCGACCATACGCTCGATGATATCTGACGCGTAATTGATTCCTTCAAAAGCCAGTCCGTCTCTCACCCGGCTGGCTTTTTTCATTTTAGCCCCCGCGCTCACCGCGGTTTCCCTATACTAACTGGCATCTCACGGTCAATGTGCCCCACTGAGAACCTCATGCTGATTGCGCAACTTTCCGATATTCACGCCGCCCCGGATAATCTCAATCTGACGCGTCTGGACAATGCGCTGACGTGGCTTACGCCACTCAACCCGGATGTGCTGGTTTTAAGCGGCGATCTTATCGACAACGGCTGGTACGAGGGCTATCAACGCATCGCCGAACGGCTCGCTACCTTCAACTGCCGCATAATCATCCTGCCCGGCAATGCAGACGATCGCGGCGCGATGCGTGCTGTATGGGGCCCGTCAATGTGGCCAGAGGCGCCCGACAACGGGCCGCTGCATGCCGTGGTTGACACCCCAGCGCTTCGGATTATCGGCCTTGATTCGACCCTTGAAGGTCGCGCGGCGGGCAGCGTTGACGCACATCTTTCATGGCTTTCACAGCAGCTTAACGGTGCCTGCGGACGGCAGACGCTGCTCTTTTTACACCATCACGTTTTTGAAAGTGGCATTCCGACAATGGATGCGCTGATGTGTCAGGGGCGCGACGCGCTGGGTGTTTTGCTGGGCGCGCACCCGGCAAGACCGCTTGCGATAGCCACCGGTCACGTCCATCGCCCGGCGGCGGGAATGCTTGCCGGTATCCCGGCTTATATCTGTGGGTCGATTTGTCCTGCTAATCCGCTCTGGCTCGGCGAGGCTTATGTGCCTGAGGCAGGCGATCTGCCCGCATTGATTGTGCACCGGTATGCGCATGATGCCCTCGCGAGCCACTTTATTTCTGTTACAGCGGTGTGATGCCCTGCACTTCATGCTGAAAAACGTAATGGTCTGAGAGCGTTCAAACTGTTCATCGTCCGGGCAGATCACCGCGCGCAAATCATCCCAGTATGCTGCGAGAAAAAATGCCCCCATGCGCCCGGGCTTTCCTGGCGAACCAACGCGTCACGGTTGCCCGGCGTGCCTGCAAGGCAGTCAGGGGGCGCTTACGCTGCGCTATTTTGATACCCTTGAGCTCTGTTCACATTACGGATGTGTGGATGTGGCAGGGCGCCAGCCACGGCGTCTGGCAGACATTTATCGAAGCGCTACGTGACATCCGGTTCTGGAATGATTTTTTGAGATAAAAGCGATCTTACATCGCGTGGAGGCGCAGCATTTTGAATGCGCGCGGCAGGGCCAGTCATCGTCTGGAAAAAGTGGGGGATTCTGTGAGCCGTCTTGCGCTTCAGGATTGCCACAGCCTGCCGCCATCAATGCGGGTAGCTTTTTTACCGCTGACATTGCTCCCTGACACACCGTTTTCGATATACTTCGGGCTCGACGATAAGCCTGAATCAAAGCGCAGCCGCGGATACGGCCGCGCGACATCGAGCCCATAAGGAAACCGCCATGCGCACACGCCCTGCTTCGCGTTTACTGATCCTGAGCCCTGAAAAGCGACTGCTGTTATTTCGTTTTTCGCATCACGACGATGCGCTGGCGGGCCGTGCATACTGGGCGACGCCGGGCGGCGGCGTAGAAGAAGGCGAAACGTTCACCGAGGCGGCTCTACGTGAGTTGCAGGAAGAAACCGGCATCGTGCGCACCTCCCCCGGTGCGGAAGTGGCGCAACGCACCTTTACCATGCTGTTGCCGAGCGGCGAGACGGTGATCGCCGACGAGCGCTTTTTTATTATTCATGCCGCGAGCGAAGAAACGGATTTCTCCCGCTGGACAGCCAATGAAAAACGCGTCATTCACCATCACCGCTGGTGGTCGCTCGAGGAACTCACGACCGCCACCGCGACGATTTACCCGCAGGCGCTACTGCTGGACATCCTGTCCGCGCAACCGTAACGCGGCGCGCTCTTATTTCTCACTAAGCGGCAGGCCTGTCTGCTCGCGCTGTTCACGCACAATTATAAAAACCTGACGGTGAAGGTACACCCGCAGATAATCCTCATGATTTATTCCTCTGCGGATGCCCCTAATGTTCTCTTAATAAAGTCAGACGACAATGGCGGGAAATTTTCACGCATAACACGTTGACGGACTTTTTTATTTATCGTCGGCAATGAATTCATACAGGTGTGGCATGATGCAGTTTAAAAAACTTATTGGGGATCTGGCTGGCTGGAAGAAATGTGACGCGGGTGATTATCAACGTATTTACTATCAGTTTGGCGGTTCCGTTTGTACTCACCCTGATGTGCTGCGTTTTTTAAGCGATGAGCTTAATCTGAAGCCCGATTATTTTGCGCTGAACGTGAACGGTGAAGATGCGGGCGCCTGTTTTTCGCTTCAGGGTAAAAGCAGTCTGCACCATAAACGCTTTCCTTTTGTGTTTGATGATGTCTGGTTCCCACTGCGCCAGCCTGCACGCACCTATTTACCCGTCACCACCAAGCGCCTCTCGCCGTCGCATAAGGGCGCGTTTATCAATACGCTCTTCTCCGGGCGACTCAAACATAAGGTCGCGTATATCAAACAAAAAATCTCGAATACGTCCGAGAAAAAGCGGCGCAAAGAGTTTGAGAAATTCTGCGCGCTCGGCGGTGTGGTCCGCGAGGCCAGCAGCTTTTCCTCCGCCGAGCTGGCCACCTTTTATACCGAGCTGTTTACCCAGCGCTGGCAGGGTAAACTGTATTGTTTCACCCATGACGATTTAGTGCGCACCTTTGACGCGCTGCGTCATATGATTTTTGGCAGCGTCCTGTTTATTGAAGGGCGGCCCTGCGCCTTCGATATTATTTTTATGTGCCAGAATGCGTCATACATCTATTTTGATGACATCAATGGCGGCTACGACACGCAGTATACGTCGCTAAATCTCGGCAGTATTTTATTGTGGCTCAATACCAATAATGCCCGCGCGCTGTGTGCGAAAGAAAATAAAGCGATGTGTTTTTCACTTGGGGTTTATATAGGACACTGGGGCTATAAAAAGCAGTGGTGCGATATCGTCCCGCTCGGCAGAACCTTTTTCTGACCTCTGCACAGGGGAAAAGGGGCTATTCCCCGTTTTCCCTGATTTTTCAGTAACGGTTACATATCCAGAAAGCAGACGCGCAGGCGATGACCATCCGGATCAATAACTGAGAATGTATAACCAAAATCCAGCTCGACCGGGCTCTGGATAACCGTCGCGTGACGCTCCATACACCAGAGCGTATAGAAATGATCAACCTCAGCGCGCTCCTGCACCTTAAACACAATTTCGCCCGACGGCACCGGGGCGCGTTGATTCACCGCCGGCTCAACGGTATAGCAGGACCATAATCCGAGTTTGAAACCGTTATCCAGTACGAATAACGCGAACGTAGGCTGTTTCTCGACTGGCTCGCAGCCAAGCAGCGTGGAATAAAATTCAGCGCTTTTAAGGACGTTCTGAACATAAAGAATAGACATATCGGCCGTTAACATAATGCTCTCCTTTTGAGGTGAACCATGACAGTAACAGCCGGGCGTGACAGTTTTTGTCAGTAGGTTTTTGCCTGAGCAATGCCTTGCGCATTCTTCCACTCTTTCAGCAACTTAAAACGGGATTGCGGGCACGGCTGCGCGCTGACGGTCACCTGCTGCATGCGATCGATACGAAAATGCCGGAACGCCTGGCGCAGCTCGCACCAGCACGCCAGCACCCTCACCGCCTCGAAAAAACCGAGCGCTATCGGCCAGACCACACGCGAGGACGCCACGCCGTCTTTATCGGCATACACCAGCTCGAGCTTTCGGCGCTGATGAATGGCCTGACGAATATCCGCCAGAAACCGCAGGCTGCTGTCGCTTGCAGCCGGGGCGACCATCAGTGAAGGATAATGAATATGCTGTGCGAGGTTATCCGGCAGGATGGCGCGTATTTTCGCGACCGCATTGCGGGCCGCCGCTTCCAGTTGCGGGTCGGTATGGCGCATCACCCAGTGCAGGCCGAGCATCAGCGCATCGACCTCGTGAGTGTCAAACATCAACGGCGGCAGATGGTAATCGGACTGCAAAATGTACCCAATCCCCGCGCTGCCTTCGATCTCAACACCCTGCGTCTTCAGCGTATCAATATCACGGTAAACGCTGCGCACGCTAACGCCTAACCGCTCTGCAAGCGTCGCCGCGGTGACCGGGTAGCGATGAGACCGTAAAAGCTGCAGCAATTCCAGAAGCCGTTGTGTGCGGGTCATGTCGGTTCTCGGGTTACGTGCCTGTCGCAGGCGGAAATGTGATGACGTCAGTAGAGCAGATCGAGCGGCTCGGGGCTGCGCGTCAGCCTGAGTTTGCCATGCACATCGCGCGTAAAAAAGGCCTGGTAACGCACGTTTTTGTTGCCGCTGATGAGATTATCGAGTTCTGCGTCGGCCATGCGCAGCGAAGCAGTCTTAGCCCACTCAGGCAAGGCCGACAGCGTATAGGTAAACGTCACCTGGACGCCATCGTGCTGCGAGTGGATCTCGCTTATCGTGCCGACCCGCATTCTCCCGTAGCAAAAATCGTGATGACGGTGATATTCCGCGCGGCCCTGGTGGCTCAGCGTCCAGACTTTCTGGTGGCCTTCCTGATGCGTAACGACAAGCCCGGCATCGACCAGCGCCTCCATGCGGGCGTTCAGCCACGGCTCGGTCCCGGCGCGACTGGTCACAGGCCAGGTAGTTTCCCCAAGACAAAGCGGCCGTTCGTCCAGCGCCTGCTGAATAAGCGCACGGTATGGCTCGTCCTGCTGCGCGGCGCTGCTGACGCTGCTAAAAAACAGGGCCAGCGCCGCCCATGCTTTCACGAAAATTTATCCATGTTCAGCGTGCGGAACGCGTCGTCGATATCGTTAAAGGACGTGTCGGTGGTATACGCCCCGGCGGGTTGCCAGAAAAACGCGGAGACGCCTGGGTCCTGCGTGTTACTGGCTATCCGGTAGCGCGTGAATTTTACGGCGGTGGCATCGGTCAAATCAGTACTTTCTGATGCGTCGGCTACTTTCACCGCGCTGACCAGATAAAAAATATGGTTCGCCTGATAGAGTTCGTAACCGCTGATTTTGGTCGTTGAAGCAGAGAGACGGAAATCGCTCCAGGTAAAGCCCTCGCCGTCCGGCACCGGCACAATTAACCACGCGTGGTCTTTCTGGATATATATCGTCAGCGTGCTGCTGGGGTGCGAGGTATTATTATCGTACGTGGCGGATAAAAGCAGATCGGCGATGCCATCCTGATTCAGATCGAGCGTATTCGGGCCATCTTTCAGCGCAACAGGCGTTATCTGTTCAGCATGGACGCAGGCGCTTGTCAGCAGCAAAGCGAAAAACAGCGCGCTCAGTTTCATCTTAATCGTTCCCTTTAAAATAGATGATTATGGTTATTATCTGTTGCGGTGCGCTGGCTTGACCAGACCCGCGCACTACGATAACGGCTGCGAAAAATTAATCCAGCGCAACCGCTGCCGCTTTAATTGTTTAACGAGGCCGGGGCGGCGCGTTTATCGGTTATTAACGCCAGCAACGCGACCACGAGCGGCACCAGCGAACACCACAGCACCGCATTCCAGCCCACCAGGCTTAGCAGCGCGCCGGAAGAAAACGAGCCCACCATCATCACGCCAAACACCACAAAATCGTTCAACGACTGCACCTGCGTTTTCTCCTCCGGGCGGTGATAGTCAATGATTTGCGCCGACGCGCCGGTAAAGCCGAAGTTCCAGCCGATGCCAAGCAGGATCAATGACAGCCAGTAATGCCCGACCGCCGTGCCGGCCAGGCCCGCCGCGACCGAAAGTGCGGTGATCGCAAGCCCGGCGGCGGCGATGCGCGTCGCGCCGAAACGGGTGATAAGTTTGCCGGTAAAGAAACCAGGGGCGTACATCGCGATGACGTGCCACTGAATGCCCAGATTAGAATCGTGTGCCGACAGGCCGTGCATGTGCATGGAGAGCGGTGCGGCCGTCATCAGAAAATTCATCACCATATACGCCACCGCCCCGCTAAAGACGGTTCGGCTGAAGCCAGGCTGACGCACAATTTCGCGAAGCGGCCGTCCGCGCACCTGCTGCGCGTGCGCAACCGGCGCAGGCGCTTTCACGCCCCAGAGCACCAGCGCGGATACTACAGCTACCAGCGCCTGCGCGAGATACGTGACGGCAAAGGTGTACGGCGGCCAGAGATCCATCGTGCTGTTCAAAAGCGTCGGCCCGACAATGCCTGCCACCACACCGCCGCCCATGACCAGCGAGAGCGCGCGTGCGCGTCGCTCACGCGCGACGCCGTCCGTCGCCGCAAAACGAAATGACACCGCGACGGCGGCATACGCGCCGCTCATAAACCCGGCGAGGCAAAACAGCCAGAAAGAACTGAGCACCACAGCGAGCGCAGCTGTCAGGCCAGTCAGCACGCCGGTGCTGGTACCTGCGAGAAACGCCGCACGGCGTCCGTACCGGCGCGCCACCGCGCCAAAGGGGAGGATCAGCGCCGCCATTCCGACAACAAAAATGGTCAGCGGCAGGGTCGCCAGCGCCGGGTCTGGCGCGATGGTATCGCCGACAATCGCGCCGGTCGCGTAAAACACAACCGAGTTAGCGCCCGCCAGCGCCTGCGCCGTCGCCAGACGGACAATATTCTTATTCTGTTGCCCGACGGGCAGCGTCACTTCCGCACTCATTACAGCTCCTTTAATAATAAGCGCCGGGTAACGCGCTTCAGTGTGGCTAAATTATCAACCATACCTGTAAATTGATACTTTGTTTTTTTATATTCATCATTGAAATACTTGGGATATATGCCTTTTCAGCGCCACGCGCCGTCGCGTTCTGTCGTGCAGGCGTTATCACAATAACGACACAATCCACAGGAAATGCTTATGTTTTTGCAGACGACGCGTTTACTTCTTCGCCCGGTTTCAGCAACGGATGTAGACGATTTATTCCGTATTTATGGCGATCCGGCGACCAACGCCTTTAACCCTGCCGGCCCCTACCCGAACCGGCACCATGCAGAAGGGGTGATGGGCCGCTGGCTGGCGCACTGGCAGGCAAATGGTTTCGGCAACTGGCGCATCGCGCTGAGAGCGGCCCCCGAGGAGACGATTGGTTTCGGTGGCCTGAGCCTCAGCCGCTATGCGGGCACTGAGATGAATAATCTCGGGTATCGTTTTGCCACTCAGGCCTGGGGAAAGGGGCTTGCGACAGAGTTCGCACAGCGTGCGGTGCGCTACGGGTTTGAGATCCTGGAGCTTGGCGAGATATCCGCCGTAGTGCGCAGTAATCACCTGGCGTCGCGCAAAGTGTTGACCCACGCCGGATTGCAGTATGTGCGGGAAATTCATGACGTTAAAAACGCGCCGCCAAGCCTGCTGTATACGCTCACGCGTGACGGCTGGCGCGTCAGTTAACGTTACCCGGCGCTCTCCGTCGGGCTTTCCGTGCCGTTCAGCACGTTATCGAGATGCATCTCTTGCCCATGGCGGCGCAGATAAGCGGTCACCTCGCGCGCCCAGCCTTCACCGTTACCAAGAATGGCGCGACTGTGGGTTTCGGCATAGAGATAGCGCCGGTCCCAGAGGTTGATTAACGTCTGATTGACGCCATCAATATTGCAGCCGGGGTTTTTCGCCTGCTGCAATGCCAGCGCGCGGTTAACCCGCTCGCGTTGTTCTTCATTCGCCGGAAATTCGCGCTCGGCGAATTCGCTCAGCACCAGGAATGTCGGTGGAATGCCCTCTTCCATCGCCGCATGCAGACGATAATGGCCGTCCAGCACCACATAGGATGACAGCCCGGCGATATACCAGACCAGCACCGGTGGCAGCGCGCCCTCGCGGCATTTTTTACGCCACCATTTGAGCCGCCCGGCATCCGGATCGACCGGATAACGGCCCATCAGCAGATGACCGCCCCACCACCAGTCCACCAGCCGGACAAGCTCCGGGTCAGTGAGTGAGCGAAAATCTTCCCCATACAGCGACCAGTCGAGCCCCCCGTGGCCCGCGCTGGCAGGCGTTTTAAAGCGCCACTGGTCAATGGCAGGCGTCGCACTGAGAGCACGGGGCGCCTTCGTCTGCACGGGCAGCATCGGGCGCAGCAGCCAGTCGCGCGGCGCCAGCAGCGGCGTGGGCGCGTCCATCAACTGGCGCGCGAAATAGCGGCACCATTCGCCCGTCCAGGCGGCCTCGCCTTTGCGTTTAATGGCTTCGATATCCTCGGAGCGCACCGGCGGCAGCAGGTTTTGCTGATCGGGATGTTCGCGGTTGGTCACCAGCCAGACGCCGGAGTAATCCTTCAGGACCGCGCCCCAGAAGAGCGTCTCGCCGCGCAGCTGGAGCGCCATACGTCCGCGATTGCCGCTCAGCATCTCCAGCGCCAGACCGGCGGGCGTTTCGCCCTTTACGGTCAGCGCCAGCCCCAGCCAGGCGTCGTTGCGATCGTGTAAGTCTTTCCACCAGTAATGTGTCATGCAAGCTCCGTGCGTGTGTAATAACAGACAGTGTACGGCACAAGGACGTGAGGGCAAAACCGGCGTGCGGAGAGAAAGCAGCTGACCCGCGGCGTGCGCCGCGGGGAGCAGGAGGGATCAGAACACCGGCGTGCGTTTTTTCAGCGCCGCGCGGTGCGGGAACACCCACAGGCAGAGCAGGATCAGGCCAATCAGCGTGGCTGATGCGCCATAACGACTAAGCTCAAGACCGCCGTTCGCGACCGGTTTATCAAGGAAATCGCCTACCACCGCGCCAAGCGGCCGGGTGAGGATAAACGCGGCCCAGAACAGCACGGTGCGTGAGACCGTCGTAAAGCGGCTTGCGAGCCAGATTACCGCCAGCGCGCCGACGAACAACAGGATACCGCCGTCGTAACCGAAGCCTTCGCTGTCTGCCGTCCAGTCGCCAAGCGCCGTGCCGAGGGTCTGGGAGAACATGATAGTCACCCAGTAAAAGCTCTCGGTACGCACGTTATTCACCGAGTCCACCGCGATAGTGCCGCACGTCAACCGCCAGACCAGCAGCGAGATGACCAGCAGGCTGCTTAACAGCACCGTGCCGCCAAGATAGCCAATACCTAACGAGCGGTCAGCGAAATCCGCAAGCGTGGTGCCAACCGTGGTGGTGGCAATCACCGTGAACCAGTAGATCCACTTATTAAAGCTGCGATGGCGGATCTGCACGACCACCGCCGCGAGGAAGATTGCAGCGAAGATGAGCGTGCCGGTGAGATAACCGAGATCCATCGACATCGTGACCGCGTCGCCGCCAGTCTCACCGAGCGTCGTGGCGGCGATTTTCGTCAGCCAGAACGCGGCGGTGACGGCAGGAACTTTGCTGAGCGCGGAGGTAGAGTTTTGCATAGGGTGTGCTCCGGTACGGCCCGACAGGGGCAGGATCCAGAGTGAAGTTATAGGATTAATCTTAAGGAAGACTTAAGGACGGGAAGACTTTTTACGTTTGTGACAGGTGTCGCAAATGCGTCGCGATGCCCCACTGAATGACTTCGCACTGGCCGGGAGCAACGCTTAACCGCGCATAGCTCGCATTCGGCTGCGCATAGCGCGGGAAGTTATCGATATTGCCATCTTTGAGGAGCGCCAGCGCGCCCTGAAGGATATGCCCGTGCGTCACAACACAGCAGGTGGTGTGTGGGGTTGCGGCAAGATTATTGTGAATAAAAAACAGCAGACGCTGCGCGGCACCCGCGAGCGATTCCCCGCCGGGCGGTGTGAATGCGCCATCCGTCGAGAACAGCGCCTCTGCGCGGACAGGCTCGTCACGCTGCAACTGCACCCGCGACAGGCCTTCGTAATCCCCGAACGCCTGCTCCTGTACCAGCGGCTCAACAGAGAGCGGGCAGCCAAAATGGCTCGCGATGGCGTCCCCCATATGGCGCGCGCGGCCCGTAGGCGAAGCCCCGCGCCGAAGGCGCCAGAGCATGTCACGTCAAAAATAAAAAGAGGGAACAGGACATCGGAGCGTTTCAGAAGAGCTTCATGACACCGTCACTCTACCTGTGTACAGGCAGCGCGAACGGGCATTGCGGGTAACGAATAATACGATCCCGGCGTGGTGCCGGAATCGCTTTAGTTGTAACGAATAAGGATTGGGTTAGTCGTATGCGCTTAAGATAAACATTGCGCGGATTGCCACGAGGCCTTTACGACAGGTGAAACATTGGTTTGTTCAGAATGTCATAAGACCAAAACCGCACGAGAAAGATCGGTTTAACTGAAACATTTGAAAACATACAGAAACTAAAAGACATTTTACAGGTAGGCTTAAGCGATTAATATCGCTACGCTATTTGCTTTAACAGGAAAAGGAATATGGCCTGGACATATCACCAAGGCAGTGGGAAGTTATTTCGTAATGGTAAGTTGGTTGGCACTGGATACGCAGGAAAAAACGCACCATCACTTCAGGGAACGGCGGACATTGGCCCCCTCCCGAGAGGTAAATACACTATAGGCGCACCGTTTCACCATCAACATACTGGCAACTACTCTATGCGCCTCACACCGGCACCGAGCAATAATATGTATCACCGCTCTGGCTTCCTCATCCATGGTGACAGTACCGCCCATCCCGGAGAGGCTTCAAACGGATGCATCATAATGCCTTTGAACGTTCGTCATGCCATCTGGAGTAGTGGAGATCGTCAGCTGGAGGTTGTGCAGTGAAAAAGTTAATGATGGCTTTGATGGCCTGTTGCCCGCTGTCTGTACTGGCTGCCGCACCTGATTGTGCTTCATGGCCTATGAACATGGCACAGGTATGGCTGAAGAATGAGAAGATAGTAGACATTGCGCAGCTTGATACCGCTAAAACCACTAAGACGCTTCTCGCAGCTGAAAAGAAAAAAGACGGTATTTATACTGAGGTTTATCGCTTTATTTTCCATGACAAAACCGGGAAGAGCTATGAGCTCATCACTAAGAACGATGCTTCCGCGGAAGAATGCTCTGTTAGTGGTGTCAGTGTGTTCCTCGTGAGCAAAAGCGAACTAACTGAATAACAGAATAGTTTCTGAAAGCACAAACAAAGGCGGCCTCAGGTCGTCTTTTTTGTTTGCGCTAATGCTCTTGCTGGCTGCGCAAAGGTTCGACAGCGATGAGGCCTTGAATTTCGTCGCTTCTCGCAAAAATGCCTGGTACGCCCTGCGAATGGGCCGGAAAAAGCTTCGGCTGACGCTGGAGGACGGGCAAAAGTTTCGTTTCTGCGTTTCGTTTAGCTGGCTTCGCAAATCTGATGACCTTTACCGCTTGCAGGAGATTTACGTTGAGGTTCCCTGGAAGAACAGGAAATCACTTATCGCTGCCAGCCTGGGCATTTTCATGTTCTGCGCGGACGTGGAGCACGGTGCGTAAGTCCACTGCGGCGCCACGACAGAAAAACGGCGTTTAACATCTTTACTCCTTTACGCCTAATGGTGCAGGCACTTCCGGCGCTGCGTGAGCGCTTCTCAACGGTGTGCTGAACGGCAGCGGCGAGCTGCCAGTGTACAGGCGCGGGAACAGGCATTTTGGGTAAGAGCTGATAAGACGATCCCGGCCAGAACTGGCCGGGACTTTCTCTTTTTAAGATGGATATTATCTCAGGTAAGTATTTCAATATTGCGGATACATTTTTTAATGTTGTACATAATTAGCTTATTTGCTTCCTGAGCCAGTTTCAGTGTTTCATAGTCACCAGTTAATTGACCTATATCCAGTTGAGCCGGCTCGTTATAAGAGTCGTAAATAAATACTGATGGCACATTCCAGTGAAAATCCGTATCTAATGGAACGCTATCCATACCACGTTGTTTCATTTCACCAATTATGGTTACTACGGCCTTTTCTATCAAACTAAGAGCTACTCGCAAATTAACCCTTACCATTTCTGATTTCGGTTATATTTTTTCGGGAACATTACAATGTCGTTCTCGAGATAGCGAACTCTTCCATCGATAATTCCCTGCCTTACCGTATCGTTTGGTGCGTTCTTAAGATGCCCTATATTATCAAACGCATCAGGATTACGTTTACAGGCAGCTAATTTATCCTAATGAGCTTTTATATGCTCTTCCAGGGACTTAATAGACCTTCTATTTGAGGTGCTAAATTCTTTATCACGAGCATTTTGTTCATCCGGTGGTCCTCAGCCGCCTGGAGTTCCCG
This sequence comes from Cronobacter condimenti 1330, assembly GCF_001277255.1. NCBI lineage: Bacteria > Pseudomonadati > Pseudomonadota > Gammaproteobacteria > Enterobacterales > Enterobacteriaceae > Cronobacter > Cronobacter condimenti. The sequence goes on along the minus strand of NZ_CP012265.1, from coordinate 54,318 downwards.
AACCAGTTTCTCCTAACTCTGCTTTCTCTGCATCATGGGTATGGTTTTTTATGTTATTACCTTTGATGCCGTGATAGTGGAAAGGTTGAACTTGTTATTAAATACGATGTATGCATAGTGATATACATTGATTCATTTTTTAACCCTGCCGACATTTTTAAGTAAAGCTAATTTACTCAAAGTGTTATGTTAAAAAACACGCTATATTTATTGTGAACATAACGCACTATGCCGCATATCCGAGCGTGATAAAAATGACTTTAGCCTGTGATTTCATAAAGTATATCAGGCGGCCCCAGATACAATTCGAAGTCCGCCTGGATCACATCATATAACTCACAAAGTTTAATTTTTTTAATCGTTTCAATCTGGGAGCATTCGGTTAAGGCAACCAACATCTTTTTCGCATTAGTAATACTGAATATATCAGACAGCACATCTAAAAGTATATTTAAACGCGCCTTTCCTTCCACAGGCAAACCTATATCAGCGTCAGGAGAGTAATCCAGATAGTCTATTAAATAGCTTGCATTTGGATAATGAGGCCTGTCACTTATTAAAAATACATAACAATCTTTTGTAGGTATAAGCTTATTTGGAAAATTATATAGCTCTTCTTTTTTTATCTTAGTTATACCTATTTGCTGTAATTTCGCATAATCGTTTAAATTACGTAACCCCTCGGCATCCAAAGGAGGCCACAAATAACCACAAATATCATTTGACATATTCACCTTCTATTTCTCAGAGGTCCGCTTACCAATACTTTTACCGTTTAGATCACGTTCACGGTAATACTTACCTATAGTTGACGATTGGCGTTATACTCCACTTTATGCCATGGGGAGGTACTTTTCCCTGGAATCATACCCTAAAATTCCATGGGTCCTCTGTTGCCCATAATCTTCACGAGAGAACATATTACCTCTGTCATCATAACAGGTGATACTTTTTGTACCTTCAGCTTTTAATACTTCATAGACTGAGTCAGGAGTCGACGTTTTGGGTGCCTTACCTGACGACACCACCATGTGTTCAGTAGAAATCCTATTGTTGCAGGATTGAGATTATTATTCCCTGCCTGCTTTTCAACCAGTGCATTCCAGCAGGCGAACACTCTGGCACAACCCTGTACGACCAGTTTCCCTCCCTGAACTACTGTTCCCGGCGTATTATTCTCAACCCTGGCGGCGTTTACACCACTGCCGATACCGGTGCTGTTCCCTGCGGCCATGATACCGCCCGCCGCGCCCGGTGCTGCAACGAGGTTAGCAATGACCGTTTTTTCATCCGGAAAGAGTTCTTCTGGCTTTTTATTATAAAACGCCACAGATAGCCTTTCCGAACCTGACGCGGCAACAAATCCTCCGGCTGCACCTGCGGCGGCATTTCCTCCCTGGGCTTTTACCAATACGGCAGAAGCGAGCAATACGTGCAGGTTCACTGCCGTTAGCGAAGCTTTTAATCAGACCAGCCACACAGGGCGCAGCAGTACAACGGCGATCTGCCGGTGTACAAGCGCGGGATCGGGAATTTTGGGTAAATTTAACGTCTAAAAACAAGAAGATCCCCGCGTGAAAACCGGGATCATTGATGACTAATCGTCGTAACGGAAATCTATAGTGAGCTTCATTTTGTCCACATCCAGGGCCACCTCACATCCATGCCATGCAGGGCGGCCATTGGTCAGATTGTTTTCAATATAGTAATGACGGAGTTTCACGAGGCAATCCATCAACTCACTGTCGGTCTTTGCACTTTCGGGAGTAAACCAGTTCTTCTTTTCCGCATTATCAATGTAATCAAATGAAAATTTAACATGATCACTTTCTGGAGACAACTCTGCATCTAATAATACAGTTTTTGCATTATCTGGAGCCGCGCTATAAAGGGAGCGCCCAATACACAAGTACAATTCATTTTCAGCAGACATAATTACTTCCCACCTGGAGCATTCTGGAACGTTTCTCTTATAGGCTTATTGTTACCGATCTGATATTGAATAGTAAATTTATCCGGCCTCACACTACTATCATAATAAACTGAGTCTACCCTGACTTTCACCAAAAGTAAGTATCTTTCTCGAGGCCAAAGCCGAAGGTTCTGTTCAGGAATTCTAACGCAAGAAGATTGGAAGCAGTGAATTACATCAAGTTAAGTCGCCTGAAGAGTAAAGCATCGCTTTAAGAAGTGCCCAGCACCCATGCCTTATGGCAAGAAGTTTCATGTAAGTCCTGAATATCGATGTTTAAATGACAGACAAACATCAAGACTTCTTCTCCATGAAATGCAGGCTACATGATGAAACGTTGATTACAAATTATCATCTCTAAATATATCCTCCCACGTTATACCATCACTGCTTCTTGGCTCATATGGTTTGTTCAGGTCTATCGAATGCCACTTCCCACCATCTTCAACCATCAGTTCTTCTACATCCAGACAGTGGTTTTCATCGTCATCAATAAAAACATGGCCTCTCACTCTGGCGTAATGAAATAATCTTGACGAACCGCCGCAGTACAAACTAACACTATTCTCAAGATTATCACTGAGTCCTTTATTTTTGACTTTCAAAAAAGGAGCTTTTAAATAGTTATTTCCGTAATCTTTATCTATCAGACTCAGATCACCGTCTGAATGATAAATAAGATATCCATCAAGATATACCTCATTATCATTAGCAAAATTATCTAATATCTCTTTTACGGTCATCATTCCAGAATAACCTCATTAAAATTCATACGATTATCTAAAAAATTCGCGCGCCCCCGGCAGGCCCATTAAATGGATCACAGATCATATAATAATCTACCCCATCATTTTTTTCATTGAGTCAACCACGATAAAATTGCCATCTTTACCAGTATCAATGTTTACAATAGTGGTGCGCCCTTGTGATGCATAATCTCTAAGTTGATTGGGTAATAATGTATTCGCTGGCTTATTCAAAGCTCCATTTTCCGTATACATTCCATTTTCCCGTTGGACATTGAAAAAAATTAAATCTGTATCCTGGATAAAAGACACCAGACGCGGCGCTCGCGACAGGCCTTCATAATCGCCTAACGACTGTTCCTATACCAGCGGCTCAACTGAGAGTGGGCGGCCAAAATGGCTCGCGATGGCGTCACCAATATGGCGCACGGCCCGCAGGCGAGGTGTACACCATGTCAACCAAGGGGAAAGCGTGCGCCAGAGCTGTCAGGAGCGCCGTGGTTTCCTGCAAGCCACGCGCCGTCAGCGCGCTGTCCTGATGCCCCTGGATGAGTCCGCCGCGGTTCCACGTTGTTTCAGCGTGGCAAATAAATAAGGATAAGGTGCATGGGTTGGAGATTTAATCAAAACATCATATCGAAATATTTTTGCAAACCTTATCAAAATAACTCAATGTCTGTATAACCATAACCGTGTAGAATAAAAAAATATTTTTAATCTCATTTTATTTTTTTAAGAAATGAATTTCCCCATATGGATACATGGGTTGCAAAAGAAAGTCGTTATTGTAAATATATATTTTAGGGCATAAAGCTAAGACATCATCCGCGTTTGCAGCGATAAGAGATAGGGTTGTTTCAAAAATAGGGACATCTACGTCATCCGCAAAAACAAAAACTTTATCATCCTTTACGAGGCCACTTTTCAAAAGCTCCTGGAAGTCATTGTAACACGTATAGTTTTTGATACCCCAATCAATATACCCATTGATGGCCCCATGCTCATATAAGATTTTGATTGCCATTTCCTCATCATTACCAGTAACGATGGTAAAGTTAGGCTTCAATACTTCCGCACACTCTTCGAATAAGGTCATATCAATTACCTGTTCAGTTGCTTAACTATATTTACGAACGTTTCTTCATTACCTTCAAATGGTATAACTTTTTTTTCTGCCTTTCCAATGCCTTTACCTTTAGTATAATTCCATATATTAATATGCACCCCTTTTTGTGGGTCATAATCAACTCGCCAGCCTATTTTTTTGTCATTAGATTGCCGACCAATAACTTTACTATATCTCGCGCTAATTTCCATTCGCCCGATAACTGGTAAAGAATCCGCCCCCAATCCTCCAACGATATCAATAGCTTTATTACGTACTCTCTCCCAATTTTTTCCGGAGGAAGAATTTTTTCAATTTTACCAGTCTCATTGATTCCAGACTGTTTGTTGCCTCCATTAGTTCCTTTGGATAGATTTACAGGCGATTAAACCCCAATGAGCATCTTTTTATGCTACAGGAGAAAATTAATAGCTATATAGCTGCTGTAGAGAGTGGCGAGGTTAACACTCTTTTTCAAGAGTCTCGAGGGGAAAATATTGTCATTAAAATATATTTCCAGCATCATATTCCTATGGAATGTACCGATTTTTTAGGCAAGGTAATTGAAGTGAAGTACTCTCATCGACTCATATTCAGTTACAATATGAAGAGAGCGAATAATTACAAAGTCTCGGTTTAGTTGCTCTTCACTATGGTAATCCCAGCATTCATCAGTACCGTATAAAAAACTGCCACAAAAAATACATTATTCTTCATAATGATAGACAATTGATTTAAATCAGGCTTTACTTTTTCATGACGTTAGCTTTTGAATCAAAAATATCATAATAAAGGTAAGTATCCTTTTGCCCGGATTAAAGCCTAAATATTTTGCTTGCCTCTATAATTAGCCTAGAGAAATTTATGCTCAATAATTCTTTAACAAACAGACTTAGCGATATGCTCATTACTCCCTCTTCGACTTCGAATTGATTACCGTATAAGATGTGATAGTGGCGACATTTTTTCTGTTACAACGATTTGAGTGATAATTTATATTGCTGTGTGGTTTTTTAATGGCGCGATTGATTAATCAGCAGATCGCTTCCCACCATCCGCATCATGTAATACAGCCGAGCCGAGGACTTCACGTGTTTACGTCAATCGGCAGAAGATGAAGTTATTGCTGGAATGGTTTCCGGGGACGCTGAATGACAACGGCGATGTGTCGGTATAGAAGCACGGGAACGGGTATTTTGGATAATCCTGACAATTAAAAAGAAGATACCGGTATGGCGACGGAGATCTTGAATCTTATTTTTTATTTTCAGGATTAATATATAAATACCTATTATCTATTTCTAAATTTAACGCATTTGCAATATTGATAACTTGATCGTACTCATCTTTTGTTATAATTACATCATAGTCAGAAATATGATCACATAGTGTTTCAAATGCTAATATACTTTCTGAGTGCTTTATATACTCTAAATCAAAATCAACGATCGAGGAATCTATTCTATTCCTCAACCCTTCACCTAACATTTTAATTCTATTATTAATGCTCATCTTGTATATCCTTTATTTCATCGGCTTTGATGTAGACGGTACTAATCCAGCATCTGGGAATGCTGTAATAACCTTACCATTAGCTGATTCTTATACAAGCCAGACAAGCACATTATCACGAGTTTCCCCTGCAACCCATCTGGACGGGATCTTTTTGTTACTTCATAAGAACTATTAATTTTTTATTCAACTGATTTTAATGAAACAGCCATTTCTAAAGCGATTTGATTATATTTTTGACCAAAGTTAAGCATTGCCTCTGGTTTAAGCTCATCAAGAGCATAGACAATACTTGCCCTATGCCCCCTTTTAAAAAAATTCAAGTCTTCATCTTGATTAGTATAAATACCAACAGATTGGATGGTTCCATCATCAAGTAATAAATCGATAGTATTATTAAAATCAGAAGGGTCCTGCCCTGCTACATACGCTTTTTTTATCACCCCAGACAGTGATAGCAACGGCATTTTACCTTGATTGATACTATCCCACCATTCTTGTGATCCAAAAAGACCATAGGTTCCATTCAATCCAACATAAGGCCTTGATTTATCCAATGTTAAAGCTTGGGTCAAGGAAACATATTCAGGATCAGCTTTTAACTCTTCAGAAAGAAGGTATACCAGTTTCATGGGTGTTTTTGTGTTTTCTAAGTTGAGTAGCATAATTTTTTCCTTTTATTGTACCTTTTCAAAATGGACAATATTTTTATTAAAAATTTCCATTCCTTGACCTTGACCAAGCTGAGTTGTCATCTGCCCACCTTCAATCTTAAATCGGGTATTTGTTTCCATCCACTTTCCTGTCTGAGTCGACATGTTAGGTAATTCTTTTGCTGCCGCAGAATTTGCTGCAATGCCTACCTTTTCAAGCCCTGAGAATGGCCAGGCTTAACAACTATTTTTACAGTCACTCCATCATATTTTGATGAATATCCTAATACTGGAGAAACAGAGGTTTCGGTTGTGGCTGGCATTACACCTGTATTTAAAAATTTCTCATCTTGTTTTTGCGACATAGTGCGATAAAAAATTTCATTTCCGTGAGCATCATATTGTTGTACTGGATTTAGTGGATTTTTAGACTGAGTTACAGGTACACCTCTTATTTGTTTTCCTGCCTGAGTCGCTCCCTTTCCAGCATTCTTGGCCGCATTAGGCGCCAAAGCCTCCGCTTTCGCAGCTGTTGCTTCTAATCGCCCCGCAATCGCTTCGCCCAGCTTACCGCCTCGAGGCTCCCCTTTTACCACACCCTGCTTTTTTAAGGATGTCTCATTAATGCCTTTATTAATTAAAGACTTACTACCTACAAACCTACTACCATTGCCTGTTGCATATCCATCAGTATCAATCAACCAAAATTATTTAATGGGTTTACAGGGATAACTTTTATTATCCGATTACCATTCCTCCGGCTGCACCTGCGGCGGCATTTCCTCCCTGCGCTTTTACCAATACGGCAGAAGCGAGCGTATGCAAAGCTATAGGTGCAGGTTCACTGCCGTTGGCGACGCTTTTCTTTTACTCAGACCTGCAACACAGGGCGCAGCATCAGCAGCCATCCTCCCGGATTCCCGTTAAGGGTAGAGTTGAGCCGAGGGCTTAAGCGTGGTTCCCGTCAGTAAAAGAAAACGAAACAGTGCATCGGGGCGTTTCCGGGCGCACTGAACGACACCAGCGATGTACCGGTGATCAAGCGCAGGGACGAACGTTTTGCCTGATGACTGATAGCACAATCCCGGCGCTAAGACCGGGATTTTCCCAACTAATTAATAATGCTGGGGTTATCAATAGCATTTTTTAAGACATCACGGGCATTCTTTTTAGCCTTACCTTTTCCCTGTATCGTTTTCATATAATCGTCTACTGAAATAATTTCATTTTTAACTATTGTGTTATCTATTTTTGACAAGTCGAACTCAATAACATGCTTACCGTTAACGAGATAAGCATAAATATCCACACCCTGATCTATTGCTTGATATAAAAAACAAGCCGAATCAACCACACCAAACTCTTTTTTAAAAAAAGGAATGATGTAAAATGCCTCTAATTTATTAAAATCAGACAACATTTCATCCACTGACTTATCTGTTTCCATATTACATCCCTCCCGGAGTGGCCGTTATCAAATTACCTTTTTTATCGGTTAAGATCGTCATAGTATTTGTCGGCTTACCCCCACTGAATTTATCAATACCAATATTCTTATCAAAAATAATAACACGCTCATAAAGTGTTTCTTGCTGACCAGTCGCTTTATTGATTGATGCATGAGTATTGCTAACGCGGCGAGTGGATAGCGCAGGCGGAATTTATCGGTGGGATGCCGCTAAAAATACGGGTGTTGCCGGATTGTATCGTCATTACTACCCAGAACACCCGCGAGCTGTACGGCTGCGCCGAGGGTTTAAGTGTCGTTCCTACCAACCGCAGGAAGATGGAACAGTGGATTGAGGCCTTTCCGGGCGCTTAACGACACCGGCGATCTGCCAGTGTACAGGCGCGGGGACGGGCATTTTGGGTAAGGGCTGATAGTAAAGATCCCGGCTCGGTGGCCGGGATCAGTTCAGGCCAGTAGATCTAATTTTGTTTCATTCAAAACACATATAAATTCTTCTAAGGGAAATTTCATTTCTATAGATTCTGGTAATAATCGACTATCAGTAAAAAACTCAACTTCAACCGCATTAGCACCTTTATCTTTATTAAGCTGACAGAGTATTTGCCCCTTATAAGATATCTCCGCTGTCAGTTCTTCGTACCGAGAGTCGCTAAAAAAATCCACACTAAAATCACTTTTCATACATGTTATCTCTTCGGAGCCAGGAAGCCTGAGAATGAGCCATCAGAGTTACAGCGAACACCTCTGCCATCAGGTAATCGATATTCCACACCTCCTCTTGAAAGATCTGTTCTAACAGTTCCCTTATCGTTCAATACCTCATTTACGAAGTTACCAGCCGCTTCATTTTTCTGAGCCGTGTTTCCTTTCAAAGGATCAAATACCCCCCAGGTCTTCCTGCATGTTTTTCCCATGCACGCGCCGCTGCGGATAATCCCTGATTGTTAATTGGTTGATTAGCGGAAGAAGTAAGATTTTCCTTTTTGAATCTATCATCAAAATTACTAGATTGAGTTTGTTTATCCCGTCCATTCTCCTCATCCTGCGGTTCCGAGCCTCCCGGCGTGCCTGAACCCGCGCCGCCTAACTCAGCCTTCTCCGCATCCGTCAGGTTTTTACCCATGTTCGGTACAGATTCGTTACCGGAACCATATTTATCCTGAAGCGAGCTGAGATATTTATCGGTGATCTCATCATTTCCCATCATTTCTAGAATAACCAGATGTTCCAGCTCGTCGGACGTCATCCTGCCTGCCACATCCTTGATGGCTGCTCCTGCCAGACCTGCGATGCCCGCTTTAGCGCCTATCTCCAGCAACAGCTCTGCAACCTTCGTCCGGCACGGTGCCGCAACTGCGCACCCTCTGGCTATCAAGCTTAAATAGTTATTCTCAACCCTGGCGGCGTTTGCACCACTGCCGATACCGATGCTGTTCGCTGCGGCCATGCTACCGCCCGCCGCGCCCGGTGCTGCAACGAGGTTAGCAATGACCGTTTTTTCATTCGGTCGATTTAAACAGCTCTCAACTCTGACTCAAAATAGCGGCGTGATGATTTCTTCCCATCTATAGCCAAATAATATATTGGCTCAAGATTCTTGCTATGCCAATCAATCCCAACAACAACACCAAATTTGTTCGATGCTGAGCCAACGATATTTACCCTATCACCAACACGGAATAAAACAGGGCTAATTATTTCATATAACTCAGGCTTTACTTCAAAAACAATATCTCCATATTCTAATGTTATATATGGGGCTTTCTCCGCCGTACAAGAAAAAACCTTTCCATACGGCGACAACCTCTTAACAACATCAATGTATCCAGGGTTAATAAGCTGCTCACCATGTTCAGGAAACCAAGGATACAGCCCGTTTGTTCCTTTATATTCAATTTTTGTCATAGGGTTTATATCCCTGAAAATCTTTACTAAAGTATTGGCTCGGTACTTTACTAAATGCATCTTTTACAACACCTATAGAACCAGCCCCCGGTTTAAAATGTCCTGATGCATTATCTACAGAATATATTTTACCACCTCTGATTTCTACAATTCCCGCACCTATTACCTGAGGATCTTTCCCTCCAATAAGAGTTGGATGTGGCATTCTTTGTCCTGATCGAGTTCCTATAATTATGTTACCTGTCTTATCAACAACATACATAAATTGACCATTCATATTTTTCGTTCCAACTCGCCCCGTCTCAGATAATAAACCCGATAGATTCTGTGCAGTAGGCTTTTTAATATAACTACCATTAATTAATACACCTGCTGCTTTATCTGCGGCTTGAGTCGCCGGATCAACAGACCATTTGGTTGGTATTGTTGCTTTGCTTCCCGCAATCGCCTCGGCCAGCTTACCGCCTATCGTCTGACCTCCGGCGATAATTAATACCCCCGAACCCGACTCGACCAGCTTCCAGCCTTTCTTATCGAGCAGGCTTCCCAACCCATGCCCATGCAGTCTATCGCGTTGTTAAATACCTCAACGCCCATACCATCTTTATAGGCGTTAACGGCATCTGTACCGATTTCCGCCGTCAGCGCATCAAATCCCGTCGCGTTTGCTATATCATTCAACTGATTGTCGACACAGGCTTTATTTCCGGCCTTCATACAATCGCTGAACTCGTCGATATTCTTATTAGAAGTTTCGACCATCTCCTTCATGACGTCGGCCCGGCAACCACCATCATTGCCGCAATCGGCCAGTTTCTTCGCGAACGTTTCCGGCTCTTTGCCACTCAGATAGTTATTCTCAACCTCAACCCTGGCGGCGTTTGCACCACTGCTGATACCGGTGCTGTTCCCTGCGGCCATGCTACCGCCCGCCGCGCACAGTGCTGCAACGAGGTTAACAATGACCGTTTTTTCATCCGGAGAGAGTTCTTCTGGCTTTTTATTATAAACGCCAGAGACAGCGCAGCAGAACCTGACGCGGCAACAAATCCTCCGGCAGCATTTCCTCCCTGCGCTTTTACCAATACGGCAGAAGCGAGCGTATGCAGAGCGATACGTGCAGGTTCACTGCCGTTGGCGACGCTTTTCTTTTACTCAGACCTGCAACACAGGGCGCAGCATCAGCAGCCATCCTCCCGGATTCCCGTTAAGGGTAGAATTGGGTCGAGGGCTTAAGCCTGCCTCTCGTCAGTAAAAGAAAACGAAACAGTGGATCGGGGCGTTTCCGGGCGCGCTGGTACACCGGCGATCTGCCGGTGTACCAGCGCGGGAACGGGCATTTTGGGTAAGGGCTGATAGCAACAACGATACCAGCCAGAACATGCTGGTCGGGATTCGGGCTACATCTGTAATTTCCAAAAATTCATGCCATCAATTAACCAATATTGTTCTTTATCCGGAACAAGCAGGCCAAAGTTATTGTTTGCCTGAGTTTCCCATCCTGAAGGAACAGAACTTTCATGGTTTCTATCCCAATCCGTATGGCGAAAGATTTTTTTATCAAAATTAATATAAAACTTAGGCAATCTCATTCTCCAACTGTCCCACTTATCTGACACTGGTTCATTTAGATTAGATAAGAACCTTTCGATGTAATCATAAAATCCCGCAAACTCATTATTTCTTCTATTAAAAACAAAAAAATGATTCCATCCAGTCAGCAGAACGAATTATCACGTTATTTCTATTGATGTAATCTGAATAAGTCTCTTTTGTTAATAGGGGGACACCATTCCTGAAAGCATTAACTGCATCATCGTATAGAACTTCATTCAACCATCCTTTAGTTATATAATTTTTATATTCCATTCTGACATCAATGCAGTAATTATCCTTAGTATCAATTACGTAATGATGCTTGCCATCAATGACAAAAATAGCGATTTCCTTCTCACCATTAAAAATGGCATCAATGTTTTCCAGATAATCATTTTCCCAATTCATTCATAAACTCCTCTTTAGTTAAACATCGAGATGTTGATGAATTCTGCTCAACCAGTCTACCCTGTACCTCTGCTAATTCTAAAGATAAACCTGTATCCCTTGCCCAGGAATAATATTACCATTAATTATCAAATTAAAAATACCGCTGGGAGAACATAGCATATCTATTTTCCTGTCTGTATAGAAATTTAATACGAACCACCCATAATTATTACCGCCCGCTTCCTGCTTACGTAGCTATGAATTTTTTATCGTCCGTAACTAAAACCTGATCAGTGATCTGGCCCCATGTTATCTGGAAAATCGATGTGTTACACTGCCTTTATTCATTCAATAATGTGAATATGGCTATTTTTTTCATCAAAGACGTGATGCTTCAATGATATGTTTATTGCCACTTACTTGTTATTATCTTCGTATACAAAAGAGCGCAGGACTCATTAACATCCGCAGCTTCCGAAGAGACTTTCAAATCAAGAATGTCGCTTATTTTTGCCTTATCATTTTTCGTTACCGATAATATACCACTCGTATCAATAAGATAATCACTCATGGAAAATTCAGCTACCGCGATCAATATTGAAAGGAACATTAAAAACTTACCGCAGTGAGGGTCAAAATTAATTTCGGTAATCGAAAACTCGTTTAGTTGCTCTTCACTATGGTACTGCCAGTGTTCATCAGGCCCATATAAAAAATACCCACCACTTAAAAAGATATTATTCTCAATGACACTGTACACTTGAGTTACATCAGGTTTTACTTTTTTTATAACGTTGCCTTTTGCATCATAAACACCAAAATCAAGGTAAGTATCCTTTTGCCCGGATAAAATCCTAAATATTTTACTTGCTTCTATAATTAGCTCAGAAACATCTATATTTAATGATTCTTTAAAAAATAGACTTAGCGATATGCTCATTACTGCCTCTCAGGCTTTGAATTTATTATCGTACAAAATGTGATAGTGATTAAATTTTTCTTTGTAACAACGATTTGATTGATAATTTATATTTCTGTTTATTTTATTACGGGCGCGATTTATTAATCAGCAGATCGCTTCCCACCACCAGCATCAGGTAATACAGCCGCGCCGAGAATATAGCGTGTTTTACATCAACCGGCAGAAGGTGAAGCTGTGGCTGGAATGGGTGCCGGTGCGCTGAATGACAACGGCGATCTGCCGGTGTATAAGCGCGGGGATGGGCGTTTTGGGTAAATTTAACGTCGAAAAACACGAAGATCCCGGTGTGAGAACCGGGCTCATTGATGACTAATCGTCGTAACGGAAATCTATACTGAGCTTCATTTTATCCACATCCAGCGTCACCTCACATCCATGCCATGCAGGGCGGCCATTGGTCAGGTTGTTTTCAATATAATAGTTGCGAAGTTCTACTAGATAATGAAGGATGTCCGTATTCGCTCTTCCACCTGCCGTTACCCAATGAATTTTATCATTATCATCAAGATAATCATATTGATACTCACAATGATCATTTTCCGGTGACAATTCTGCGCGCATAATGATCTTCTTAGCTTTGTCGGGAGCAATGCTATATAAAACAGTACCGATATCTTTATAAATCTCTTGATCATTCCTCATCATTTCCCTCCCGGTGCATTAATAAAGGTTCTTTCTATTGGTTGACCACCATTGATAGAGTAGCTGACGTTAAAGCTTTCAGGGCGGCCACCGATTTCAGAATAAACTGGATCTATTTTAACTTTCACCTGTTTACCCTCCTTCAGGGCAATAGCCCACGTATTTTCCATTTGTTTCCAGGCTCCCTTATTCAGATTGCCATTCATTGGAACTATATTAAGCTTCTCACCCAACCCACCAAAAATGCTGGCTATCAGGTGCCCACCTTCATCCCCTGAAACCCCACATTTACCAGCTTTGCACTGCTGGTATTTATTACGGTCTTTCGTCAATAATGAAAGATCGGCTTCAACAGACGCTACCCGACCATGGTTATCGGTCACATAAGTTTTATTACCATCGACTTTATACGTTTTATTTGGCAGGGGATTGTTCAGCTCTTTACTCTAGTTTCCCTTACGGCCAGATACAGCAATGATTTCATTATCGGCCTTATAAATGAATTTGATTGCTTCGTCAAGATTTCCTTTTACTAAAGCCTTCTTTGCAGCCTTGAGTGCTCCGGCTGCAACCCGTTCTCCCGGAATAAGGGAAGCAGCAGCTTCCAGATAATCAAGAGCGCTTTCAGCTTCAGCGACACTTTTTACCGTGCCGATACCAGGAATAAAATCCGCAGTAAATGAAGAGATTTCATTCAGTTCTTTCCTGCGATAATCATAAAACTTAACGGTACAAGCTTCCGCGCTTATACCAGCGCAGTTCTCCTGACTGAACTTCTCTTCATCTATTTTTAACTGTTTTTTAAATTTATCTATCTGCGATTCACGGCTGACTAGCTGATCGTGAAGATCGCCCACAGAATTATTCTCAACCTCAACCCTGGCGGCGTTTGCACCACTGCCGATACCGGTGCTGTTCCCTGCGGCCATGCTACCGCCCGCCGCGCCCAGTGCTGCAACGAGGTTAACAATGACCGTTTTTTCATCCGGAGAGAGTTCTTCTGGCTTTTTATTATAAAACGCCAGAGACAGCGCAGCAGAACCTGACGCGGCAACAAATCCTCCGGCAGCACCTGCGGCGGCATTTCCTCCCTGCGCTTTTACCAATACGGCAGAAGCGAGCGTATGCAGAGCGATACGTGCAGGTTCACTGCCGTTGGCGACGCTTTTAATCAGACCTGCAACATAGGGCGCAGCACCAGCAGCCATTCCTCCCTTAACATTACCCCCCAGCGCGCCAGCCAGCAGGCCGGTGATAGCAGAGCCATTACGCCAGAAGTCGCTCCCCACGCCATATTGTTTATCTACTTCTTTGTACTGATCGGACTGTGCAATTTTGTCATTGATTTGCGCGTCCGTCAGGCCGTCCAGTTCGCCCCTGGCCTGCATCGCTGCACGGATCTTGTCTTTACCGGCCTCAAGCTGGCTCTGTCGCCATGCATCCAGTGCCTGTGTACCAAGTGCTGATGCCTGATTCTGGATATCCAGCTTGTCCTGGATACTGGCTTTATCGAAATTGTTTTCGAGTGCCTTATGAGCATGTGCAGTATCGCGACTCAGTTCAGCAACATCCTGCGTTTGCTTATCTTTATCACGAATGATGACAGCGCCCTGAGAGACAGCACTGTGCGTAATATTGCTGTCATTGTCAGAAACACTGGCAAGGGAAGTGCCTGGTAAACCTGACGATGTCGGTTTTAACTTATCGCTGGCATCCTTGGTCATACCGCCAGAGACACTGACGGCGAATTGGTTTCCTGAGGTTTGTGATTTGTTGTGGATATCATTCCAGCCGAGGGTACCGGTATCGAGCCGGTTTTTAGTAGTATCAGCATCTGATGCAATCACGGCACCATTAAGCTGTGTATGTTCTCCCACATGGACATCAAACCCGCCAGTACCAGCAAAGATCCCGCTCTGTTCAATAACTGATTTGAAGTCGTGCGTTATTTTACCACCTGCAGCGTTTGCACTTCCCTGCACAAAATTACCAGCACAAATAGGAGGCACGCAGACACTGACGCTAACGCCGCCTGAGCTTGTTTTACTGTCATACTGGTTTTTGTCCTGCTGGCTACTGATAAGGAGATCGCGCCCAATATCGGCCTTAACGCTTTCACCACGCAGTTCAGCACCCTGCAGTGTGGCGTCTCGTCCTGTATGGACAGTAAGCGTATCCTCAGCCGTCACCACACTGTTGTGATGCGTAAGGCTATTACCTTTGTCCTTGTTGGAATAAGAACTCGCACCAGCTTCAATAGTGATCCCATTTTGAGAACCGCCTAATGAGAAGCCTGCACCAAGCGAGGCCTGACTGCCGCCAGAGTGGTTTTTAAGCTGCTCCATATCCTGGGCAGTTGAAAGCGTAATATCTCGCCCGGCATTTAGATTAACGTTTTTGCCTGTAATGTTGACGCCAGCGCCTTCAATGTCTTTCTTAGCCGTAATGGCAACGTTTTCACCTGCTTTAATACGACTACCTTGTTGGGCCTGGCTGTGATAATCCTGCTCTTGCTTAGATGAGCCGACAGTGGCACTTACGTTCACTTTGAATGCTGAAGGATTCATATCCGACAGCACCGTTTGTGAGGCGGTGCTTAAACCCGCCTGAGCTGCATAAATAGCGGAAAGACGAGGATCGCGTTTGTCTTCGACGGAACGGGCAGCATTCTCAACCGCCTGAGCCGCCGCAACAGCCCAACCGGAAACCGATGCCGTTACGCCATATTGCGTATTTGAGGATTCATTATGCGTTTTAAGCGTATCCTCACTGACATCAAGCCGAACATTTTCACCACTGAGCGTTACTGATTTTCCTGCACTGATATCAGCGCCATCGATCGCTACATCTTTGCCAGCCTGAAGCGTAACGTTACCATCCCGGCTAGCCAGCTGGCTGCGCAGCGTACTTTGCTGATTGCGATCCAGTTGAGAAGCATATTTGTTGTTGCTCCAGCCTACTGTGCCGCTGTACCCATCCCCGCCAAGCGTACCGATTTTAGTCTGACTGCCACTGCTTTCCTGAACGACATGATTATTGCCCGTACCAACAGTAATATCGCCATTTTTTGACGACAGAATAAGATCATTGATCGCGGCCAGTGAGCTACCCGAAACATTGACATGACCATCTTTGCTATCGATGTAAATATCTTTGGCCGTTATCTGGCTGCCAGTCTGAGCGGTAGTTTCATTATTCTCTTTGCTGTTATTTTTTCCAAAGCCAAATGGCAGAATACTACTGCCGTTATTAGGCCCACCACTTACAGCGCGAATAGCAGAACCAATAGTTGGCGCAGCGTCTGTAATACTCCAGCTTTTGCTGCTGGATTTACTACTGCTTATCTGGTGATCGGTTGATGTCGTAATATCAACGTTACGATTTGCATCAATAATTGCCGCTTCTTTTGCGCCAATTTTACTGCCACTGATGACAATATCGCCCTGACCTTTCTTACCATTGGCCGTCAATTGCACGTTTCCAGCCGACGTCAGGGTATTGCCGACGGAATATTCCCCGGCATAATGCATTTCACTTTTAGACGACGATTTACCATAGCTGACAGGCAACGATGCCTGTAAACCGCCCCCCGTAATATCAGCGAAGGCAGCCGCCGCTTCCCCGGCCGCCATTTTTGCTTTCGTAATATTACTGCCGCCCATTTTTGTGATGTCGCGAACATTACGAATGGCGTTAATGACCGGATTGGAAAACGAAATACCAAAACCGCTGCTTTTGCTCTCCTGTTTAACAGAGCCAGTAATGATGTCTTTCCCGGCAACGATTTCAATGTCATTTGCTTTAACATCAATGTGGCCTGTTTTACGGGTCGTATCGGCTGTTTCTCGTCCGGCAACCATATTGGTCGCGACCAGTTTCGCCTTATCTCCCGCTTCGATAATGACATTACCTGCGGTAGTACCTATGACACTGCGAGAATCACTTTGCGTTAATTTTGCCCCTTTACGGGTTTCTTTCGCAGACTGAGAGCCAATAGTGATCCCCATACCGCCACCGAAAACGCCGCTCTTTGTCGTTTTCTTCATGCTGTAGTCGCTGGCTTTTTCAGTCGCAGCTTCAACAGTAACGTCACCATTAGCTTTTAGCGCTACATCACCGCTGGCCGTCACTGCCGACCCCCTCACAAGGAGATCGTTACCTGCTTTCAACGCTACGTTATCTCCACTAAGTAACGTAGCGGCTTCATCAGTCGAGCTATGCTCTTCAACGGTGCGCGTGGTCTTTTTGCTCAGGAAACCTTTTTTGGTGGTTATTTTCTCTTTAAAGCTGTAATTGCTTTCAGTCGCCGTCAGCAAATTAATATCGTTCTGCGCGGCAATACCAATGTCTTTTTTCGCCAGTACCTGGGTCGCTTCAGTATTTACGTCACGCCCGGCGACAATGACCGTGTTACCGCCGCTCGCCAGCTCCGTGCCCTGCTGACGTACGGACTCGTTAATGGTGGTTTTCTTCTTCGAGCGATAGCTATTGCCTGCGGTGGTAGCCTCGGCCTCCAGGTTGACATCGCGGCCAGCCTGAATACCGAGATTATCTTCCGCCGCCAGAGCCGCCGCACGGGCGTTGATGTCCCGACCCGCGCTCAGCGTCAGGTTATCGCCAGCGGAAACAGAGGTGCGATCGAGCCCGGTACTGTGCGTTTCGCTTTTCCCGTTGCGGCTGTTTTTGCTGGTGTGCAGCGCGTCGAGAATGAGATCTCCACCTGCGGCGAGTGCTGCGCTGCCGCCTGCCTTGGTATCGCTGGCCGCCACGCTCAGGTTGTCACCGGCTTTAATGCCGAGATTGCCGCCTGCGCTGATGGTGCTGCCCTGGTAGGTTACCGAAGAACGGCTGGTGTTAGTTTTATTCCAGAAGCCAGACTGCCCGTAAGCGTCGTTAACCTGGTTGGCGTTCACAGCAATGTCGCCCCAGGCGTTCATCAGCAGATCGCCGCCAGAGGTCAGGTTCGCGCCGGTGAGCGTGATGTTATTACCGGCCTGTAAGGCCAGACTGTCTTGCGCGCTGATGGTGGTCGTGCTGCCGAGCGTGGTGTCTTTCAGCATGACGCTGCCGTACTTACCGCGCGCGTCGATGCTGGTTTGCTCTGCCAGCGTGATGTTGTTAATGCTGCCGTCGGTGCTCTCCAGCGCCACGGTTTTCCCGCTGATGGCCGAGCTGATGTTATTGATGTCGCCAATGGCGCTCAGGCTCAGGCCGCCGCCGGCTTTCATCAGGCCGTCATTGAGGTTGCTGATGCTGTTCTGGCTGTCGAGTTTTAAATCTTGTCTGGCCAGCAGCGTACTGCCGCTGTTGGTGATGTCGCCGCCTTTCAGGCTGACGTTAGTGCCTGCGATCACGCTGCCGTTGTTAACCGTCACGTCTTTCGGCGAGAGATAGAGTTTCGGGATCATCACCGTCTCGCCATTCACCGTGGCGGTTTCCCACCAGAGAATGCTTTTATCGAGCGAGGCGATTTGATCGCGCGTCAGTGCCACGCCAAACTGCAGGCCGAGGGATTTTTTACTGCGCGGCGGCGCTGTCCATCAGGTACTGCATCTGCTGGAGATCGGAGCCGACGCCATTGAGATAGCGGTTGCCGGTCTGGTTCAGCAGCGTATTGCTGACGTAACGGGTGTCGAACGCGGCGTCGCCGAGGAAGCGGTAGTCATAGTCCGGGTTGAGGTTGAGCCGCCCGAGCATATAAGACGAGCCGAGGAACTGTTTTTCATTAGTGAAGCTCGCGCGCGTTTCACGCGGCGCGGCGCCAGGCTGGACGCCCAGCAGTTTATTGAGATCGCCGAACAGCGCCGGATCGAGCTCGCCCAGGCCGTCCAGTTTCGGGTTGACGTTGATCAGGTACGGGCTTTTCGGGTTATCGGAGACCACAAAAAAGCCGTTATTGCCCGAAGGCAACGGATACGCGCTGGTATCAACGGGTTTGCTCTGGTAGCTCGCCAGCGCGCCGCCTGCGATATTGCCCGCGCTCGCCGCCGTGACGCCCGCATTCGCCAGGCCACCCACGCTGCCGAGGTTCGCCTTGCCCGCTTTGCTGGTGGAAATATTCGCAAGCGAAGTGCCGCCCGCGCCGTTTTCCAGCGCGCCGCCGCCGTTAATCTGTTGCAGCGCACCCTGGAGCTGATCTTTCCACTCCGGCGAGTTGACGGCGACTGCCGCACCGCCTGCCAGCGCCTGTTTTTGCACGCTACCGCCAATACTTTGATGGCTCAGAGTATTCAGGGACGGCGCGGTAATGGTGTTGCTGGTTCTCCCTGCGTTCGCAGTGGTGCTGGTGTTACTGATATTATCGGCAAAATTCGCGGTGACGTTACCACCGGCTTGAATAACGGCGCGGTAGAGTTCGCCGTTTTCCGTTTCTGTTGTTTTACCGACGAGCTTAAAGGTTATATCTTTATTAACCTGTGTAAAGTTATCGCTTTGGACAGAAAGACCGCTGTCCGGGATTTTATTTACAACGACATTCGTATTTCCTGCAAGATTATGCTCATAAATAAGATATTCAGAGGTTTTACCTGACTGCCAGCTTTTATTGTTAAGCTCGCCACCCTTTAACTTAATATCCTTCGAAGCCAAAATATTACTTGCCAGGTTTTCAATACTATTACCCGATATATCAACATCCCTTCCAGACAGGATTCTTGATGCTCCGCCCTTACTTTCGACATCAACAATTGATTCTTTGATTGAGAATTTTTTTGTCCTGTATTCGACGAAAGGAACATATGTATAATTAGTGATTTTCTTTGTATAACAACCTCCGTTAGAGCCTCCACATATCCCTACCTCTTTTTCTGTATCGAAGGTTATATATCCATATGTATTAGCAGGCAGTGTTTTATAATAAAGTGATAAAATTGAATCCCCAACGCCATCAACTGAAGAGCCTGTATTTGTTGATTCTTTTACACTCAGCCCATCCCTCTGATTCAATAAATGCCCGGTCTTTATCGTAATATCGCCGTTCTGCGTCTCAATATTACCGGAGGTATTTACCACTTCCGCATTCGCATTGCCCGCCGCGTCTTTCTGCATCCACAGGCTATTGCCCGCGAGAATATCACCGCGCTGGTTGGTGATGCTGTTGGCATAAAGCGCGAGATTATTGACCGCGTAAAGCAGCGCGGTATTGATGATGCTGCCCGGCGCGGTGAGCGTCAGGCTCCCACGGGTGCCGGTAAAGCCGTCCACGGTGATGTTTCCGCGGCTCGCAATAGCGACATCGCCGCCGCCCTGTAACGAGCCTGCGCTGTTCAGCGCCACGCTGCTGCCGCTGAGCGTGCTCGCGCCGCTGCCGGTCGTGATTTGTCCGTTATTGGTAAGCGCGCCGCCCGCGCTGACGTTCACCGCCTGGCCCTGCAGCACGCCGCGGTTGTCGATAGCGCCATTGCTGGTGACGGTGAGGGTTTTCCCTGCCGCCAGCGCGTTGGTATTGGTAAACGCGTTAGTGAGCGTAAGGGTCAGGTTGCCGAGCGCCACCAGCTGGCCCGCCGCGTCGAGGCCCGCGCTGCCAATCAACACATCGCCGCCGGAGAAGAGCTTGCCCGCCGCCTGCTGGTTCACCTGATTTGCATTGACCGTCAGTTGGTTATTCCCGAGCAGCGTGCCATTGTTGTTAAGCGTTGCGTAGTTGACCGTCAGCGCCCCGCCCTGCGTGGTGCCCTGGTTCATGAAAGTATTGCCGGTGAGAGTCCCCTGATCCGCAAGCCAGGTGCCGCTGTTGGTGGCATTCGCGGCGCTCAGGATGAGCGTCGTTGCCTGCAGCCAGCCCGCGCCGGTGAACTGTGGCGTGGTGAGCGTCAGCTGGCCGCCGGAAAGCAGTTTGCCGTCGTTACGCGCGGAGGTGGTGACGTCCACACGCGTAGTGCCGCCGCCCTGTATCAGCCCGTCGTTCACCAGCACCGGCGTGGTCACGGCGAGAGCCTGGCGGCTGATAACCTGCCCGCCCGCGTTATTGGTGAACGCGCCGCGCGCAATGAGCGTCGCGCCGTTATCGCCCTGCAACCGGCCGCTGTTGGTGAGCCCGCCGGTGGTGATGCCAAGCGTGTCGCCCTGCATTGCGCCCTGGTTGTTTACCGCGCCTGCGTTCAGCGTCAGCGCGCCGCCGGTTAACAGTTTGCCGTTGCTGGTCTGGGTGACGTCATTACCGATGGTCGCCGTCAGGCCGTTGACGCCGGTGATAGCGCCTTCATTGCGCAGGCTGTCGCCGGTGAGCGTCAGGCTTTTCGCCGTCCATTCGCCCTGGTTGGTCATGGCGAGGGCGTCCAGCGCCGCCGCGCCGAGCGCCGTGATTTTACTGCCCGACAGGCTGTTAAGATCGCCGGAAAGCGTGATGTTCAGACCGTCGGCGCTCTGGATAGCGCCGCTGTGATCGAGGCGCTGCGCGTTCAGCAGAATCTGTTGCCCCTGCCAGCGTCCGGCGTTGGTCACCGCGCCGGAATCGACACGCAGCGTGCCGCCGGTGAGCAGCGCGCCGTTCGCACCGTTGACAAGCTCACGCGCCGGTGCGGCCATCAGCATCCGCGCCATCCGCGGCTGTGGCCGGGCGGTGAGCGTCAGACCCTGCGCGCCGGTCATGCTGCCCTGGTTGTTGATCTGGTTCTGGTACGCGGTCAGGGTGTCGCCCTGCAGCGCGCCACGGTTGGTCAGACGCTGCCCGTCGAGCGTCAGCGCCCCCTGGCTCAGCAGGTCGCCATTGTTGGCAAACTCGCCCGCCGTTACAGTCGCCGCGCCCTGGCTTAACAGCGAGCCGTTGTTGGTCAGCGTACCTTGCGTCTGCGCGCCCAGCCCGCCGAGACTGATTAACGTGCCGCCGTGCATCCAGGTGTCGGCATCTACCGTGACCTGCTGGCCCTGCAGCGTGCCGCCGGTGGTGAGCGTACCGGCATCGAGCGTCAGCGCTCCGCCGCTGAGCGTGCGGGCGTTCGCGCCGGTGGTGATGGTATCGCCCGTGGCGTTCAGCGCCGTGGTGCCCTGCCACAGCCCGTTATTGGTGAGCGTATCGGCCCGCAGCGTGAGGTTATCCGCTGCCAGACGACCGCTACCGGTGAGGCTGCCCGCCGTGAGCGTCGCGTCGCCACGGCTGACTATCTGCCCGTCATTGGTGAGCGCGCTCTGAACGGTGCCCGTAAGCCCCTGAATGCCGTTCATCACGCCGCGGTTATCGAGGCTGTTGCCAGTAAGCATGAGCGTGTCGCCCTGCATCTGTCCGGCGTTGATGAGGTCAGCGCCGCGAAGCGTCAGCGCGCCGCCTGAAAGCCAGGTGCCGCTGGCGTCGTTCGTGAGCGTCTGCGCCGTGGCACCGGCGCTGTGCGCGCCCTGAATCAGCCCGCCGTTGCGAATAGACGCCGCGCCAAGCGTGACGTCTTCGCCCGCCAGCGAGCCGCTGTTGGTAAGCGTGCCCGCCGTCAACTGCGCGCGCCCGTCGGCAATCAGCCGTCCGCTGTTGTCCAGCGCGCCGTTGAGGGTGAGATCCAGCGCCCCGGCGTTGATCTCACCGCCGTTGTTCAGGCTATTGCCGGTCACGATCAGCCCGTCACTTACCGACAGCAGGCCCTGGTTCTCAAGACGGTCGAAGTCAAGCGTAAGGCCGCCGCCGGTGGCAATCTGGCCACCCGTGCCGTTATACAGATTGCGCGTGGTGAAGGTGAGGCTGTCGTTGCCCGCCAGCGTGCCGCGGTTGGTGACGTCCGGTGCCTGAATATCGAGCGCGCGGGCCGCCAGCGCGCCGTCATTGACAAGCGTCGCGGCGCTTACGCGGGCCTGGTTCTGGCTCAGCAGTTTGCCCTGGTTATCCAGCTGCTGGCCGAGGGTCGCGGTCAGGCTGTCGGTCGCCTGCAGCGTGCCGCCGTTACGCAGGGTATCGCCGGTCACCGTGACGGCGCGCGCCTGCATCTGGCCCTGGTTGGCGAGCGTCGTACCGTTGAGCGCAAGCGTATTGCCGCCGGTAAGCTGGCCGTCTGCGGCGTTAGTGAACGATGCACCGTCCCAGGTCAGCGCGTCGCTGCCCTGAACCAGACCGCTGTTTTGCAGGTCGCCATGCAGCGCCAGCACTTTCGCCATCAGCGCGCCGCCGTTGTCGGCGTGACCCGCGTTTACCGTCATCGCCTGCTGGCTTAATACGTGGCCCTGGTTAGTCAGCGTACCGGCGATGTTTGCCGTCACCCCGTTTTGCCCGAGCGCGTTACCGTCGTTGCGCCAGTCGCGCGCGGTGAGTGCGAGCGCGTCGCCCTGCAACAGCCCGGCGTTGTTGAGCGTGTCGCTCACGAGCGTCAGCACGCCGCCCGTGAGCACCACCCCGCCCTGCTGGTTGTTAAACTGCGCGCCCTTCGCACTTAAGCCTGTGGTTGCCTGCAGCGTACCGCGGTTGGTGATGTTATCGCTGTTAAAGTCGAGTGTGGCACCCGCCAGCGTGCCGCTGTTGGTAAGCGCAGGCGCCGTGAGGCGCAGCGCGTCGGTCGCTATCATGTTGCCGTTGTTGTCAGCGCCTTTTGCAAGCGTGAGCAGCAGCGCCGTGGCGCTGAGTTCGCCGCCGTTAGTGAGCGAGTCGCCCTGTAAATCGAGCGTGCCGCCGGTGCGCAGCGCGCCCTGGTTGTCGGTCTCGCGGGCGGTGACGTTTAGCGCATGTTCGCCCTGCGCTAATCCACTGTTTTGCAGATTATCCGCTGTGAGCGTGAGACGGTCAGCTGCCAGCGTACCCGTGTTAGTAAGCGTTGCCGCATCAAGCGCCATCGCGTTATCCGCCAGCAGCCGGCCACGGTTATCAAGCGCGTCGAGATGCCCCTGCACATTCACGCCGTTGATTTCGCCGCTGTTGATAAGCGACGTACCCTGCAGCGTCAGGTCACCGTCGGTGGTGATAAGCCCCTGGTTGGTCAACGCCGGAATATCCAGACTGAGGCTGGCCACACTGTAGAGTGTGCCGTCGTTGAGATTGTCGAAGCGGTCGGTAGAAAGGTTGAGCGCGCGATCGCCCTGCAACAGCCCACTGTTGGTTATCTGTTTACTGCGCAGCGTCAGCGCGTCGCCCAGCATTGTGCCGCTGTTGGTAAGACTTTCGTCTGCGGTAACGTGGGTGACGGCGGCGTCCGATTTGCCGCCATGGCTGATGCGCAGCCCGGCGACACTGAGCGTGCCTTTCGCCGCCTGGGTGCCGTTGAGTGTGGCATCACGTGCGGTGATGATGAGATCACCGCCGCTTTGCAGCTGTGCGCCTGCCCCGGTCGTGACGGCGTCACCGTCAAGCGTCAGATGGCCTGCCGCGAGTGTCTGACCGTTAAGACTGGCATTTTCCGTGGCGCTCAGGTGTATATCGCCCTGGCTGCTGGTAAGCGCTCCCTTACCTGACGTGGTGCGCTGCGTGCGGGCCGTGACGCCATTCGTACCGGAAAGCGTGCCGTTCTGCTCCAGCGTGGCAGTATTAACACCAAGCGTACCATCGACGAGGATTTTCCCGCTGGCACCGTTACGCAGGCTCTCGCTGGTGGTTAACACAGCTTCGCCGCGCGCGCCCAGCGTGCCGTCTTGTTCGAGGGTTCTGCTAGTCAGTGACAGGCCCGCGCCGCTTTGTACGGTGCCACTGTTACTGATGGCCTCGCCTTCAAGACTGACGCCATTCCCCTGTAGCGTGCCGCGGTTCGTCAGGCGGGTGATTTTCGTATCAAGACGCCCCTGCGCCGCAAGCTGCCCACCCTGGGTGAAGCTGTCGCCGGTGACTTTCGCGTTGCCGCCTGCGCTTATCTGCGCCTGACTTGTCAGCGCACCGCCGCCGAGCGAGACGTCTTTTTTCGCATCCAGACGGCTCGCGCTGTCGAGCGTGACGGTGCTGCCCGTCAGCGTCTGGCCCTGACCGCTGGTGAGCGTGCTGGCGGCTGAGGAGAGCGTGCCATCGGCGGCAAGGGTTATTGCGCCGTCGCTCGCAAGCGATGCATCACGGAGCGCCACATCGCCGCGGCTGCTGACCGCGAGCGCGCCGCCAGTTTTATGCTCGCCGCTGAGCGTGACGTTGTCGCCTTTCGCCGTCAGCGTACCGCTCGCAAGGCTGTTTTTAACGGCAAGCCTGCCGCTGGCGTCGAGTGTGATGTCGCCCTGGCGGGCGTTCAGATTGCCCAGGTTGACCCCGACGCCTTTGTCACCGGAGACGAGCCGGATACGGTTAGCGTACATGCCGCCGAGCGCGCCGGTATCGACCGCCACCACAGGCACCGCCCCTTCACCGGCGATGGCCGTACGGCTGCCGTTTGCGCCGACACGGTTCGCACCGACCGTGACATTCAGATCGCGCGCGTGGATTGCCGCATTCACTTCTGTCGCGCGGGAGATAATCGACAGCGCGTCGCTCTGGCTGGCGTCAAGCCCTTTACCTTCAACGGTGATAGTGCCACGAGTGACGTCCAGCGACGCCATATTGCCCGCGGCGTCGAAGGTTGGTTTACCGGTGGTAAGCGTCACGTTCGGTGTATTGATAAAACCGCAGCCGTTACAGGTGATGCCATACGGGTTCGCCACCATCACATTCGCAGCTTTACCCGCCACTTCGGTATAGCCGTTGAGCTGGGAGCGGCTGCCGCCCGTCACTTCGTTGATAATGCCGCGCGCTTCCTGGCCCGCTTTGAGGTTCGGGTTGTTCTGGATAAGCCCGCCAAGCTGCGTCTGGTTAAGCTGACCGGTGGCGTTGTTGAGGATCACACCCTCTTTGCCGACGTTATAATCTTTAAACTGGTTATGGGATATTCCCGCCGCGTTGGGTTTCGCAATATTCACAACCGGCACGCCGTTCGCCGCTTTATCCATGCTGGTGGGGCCTGTTGGCGTCATGGCTGCCGCAAAGGCAGGCGCTACCGGCTGCCAGACCAGCAGGGAGATGATGAGGTAGCTCAACAGACGAGCGGAAAAACGCACGGGCGGTTGACGGGTATCCATGACCTGAAGCCTCTTAAAGCGTGAATGCGATGCGATAGTTAACGGTGAAATGGTCCGGCCCCAGCCAGTCCGGGTACTGTAACGGCGTGCCGACGGTCAGCTGGCTTGAAAACCAGCGCCCCGCACTGCCAAGCCCGGCGGCGGCGCCCCACAGCGTGCCGCTGGCATAACGGTCGAGCTTGTCCTTCGCGAGCCAGCCGCCATCGAGCGCAGCGGTGGCGCTGACCTGGCCCAGCACCGGCAGCGTCACGAGCGTGTAGTTGAGCTCATTACGCCAGTAGCCGCCGTTGTCGCCGGAGAGGTACTGTTCTTTAAAGCCGCGTACGGAACTTTCACCGCCGAGCGTCAGGCGTTCAGCACCGTAGAGACGATCGGGCGACCACTGGCCGTAGGCGCTCGACAGCCACCAGAGATCCTGACCGAACGGACGCTGCCAGCTGAGGCTGAGACTCCATTTACGAAACTGCGCTTTGGGAGCATCGCCGGTTTTGCCTTCATCGGTTTCGCTGTCAAACCACGGCATGCCGCGGCTGAATGCCGGGTTGAAGGTCGCGACGCCGCCGCCGGTTTTCTGGGTATGATTGACGCCGAGCGTCAGACTGGAGAGTTTGCGGCTGCTGCTGGCGAGCAGAGCATCATTAAGCCAGTTGCGGCTTTCACGCCGGGTCACGCCCGCTGTGAGCGCGGTTTTGATATCTCCGTTGCGGAACACGACGCGGGACAGATTGAGGCGGTGCGTTTCGCTGTCGCCGGTGGAGATCCAGGTGAAGCCCTGATTGATAATCGTTGAGCGGTAGTCGCTCCAGCTGTAGCTGTAATCGAGCAGGCTGTAGCCCCACGGAATGCTGACGCCCGCCTGCAGACTGCGGGCGTTATAGGCGGTGGCGAAATCGCTGCTGCGCCCACCGCTGACGAACCACTGGTCCGCAAGGCCAAGCACATTACTGGCCGTGAGTGAGCCATTGAGTTGTCCGGTGCCGGTGCTCTTCTGGCCGCTGTTATCAAAGCTGACCGTGGCGCGCAGCGGGAACTCCGGCGTGGCGGTCAGGTTAACGACTGACCAGCCGGGCGTGCTGTCCGGCAGAATGTCTATCTGCACCGGCGTGGCGCGCAGGCGGTTGATCTGCTCCATGCCCTGCTCGATATCGCGCAGGTTAAGAATTTTGCCTTCGAGTCCCGGAAACGCCATTGCCAGCATACGGGGCGTTTCGCCTTCGAGGCGGATCTGACGCAGCCGCCCTTCGAGTACCACGATCCGTAATTCGCCCCGGGAGAGATCCTGCTCGGTCAGAAACGCTCGGCTGGTGATATAACCACGGCTGAGATACCAGTCCGATACGCTGTTAACGAGCTGCGTAATGCGCGGCATATCCAGGCACTAATTAAGCCACGGGCGAGATAATATTGCCTGCGCGCGAGCATTTAGCATCGTCGCACCGGAATAAGTAATGGTGTGGATAGTAAAACACGGTCCGGATGACGGTGCGGGTAAAACCGGCGCTTCAGCGTGCGGTAAGGGCGTGCTGCGCTGTAATTCGTCGCGCTGCTGCTGGTCCTGTAAAAGTCGTTGTTCCTGCTGCTGGCGAATCGCATCACGATCGGCTGGCGAAAGCGGTGCGGCAAAAGCGGAAGGAAACATTAGCGCCAGTAATAGTCCGTAATATACGCGAGCAGTCATCCGTTTGACCTGTAAAATTAAGGAGATAGCGAAATAAAAGGACGTTATTTCACGAATCGTTTTAAGGTTTTTCCTATAGTAATAGTTAATTACATTTCTTCACAAAGATATATTCTTTCAGGGAAACCCGGAAATTTGAATAAAGGAAAAATAAGCTCAAGCCCTGAGAGAAACCGGAATCAGCAGGCGGAATAAAATAAGGTTGATTGGTGTTAACAACATGAATAATCCTGAAATGAACGTTTAATGCGGCCGCTGATAGCTCAGGAGAAGGATCGTATAGCGAGGCGCTGCTGAAGTGCGTTGCAATGAAGAGCGACGAAGAAGATGAAAAGTCAGTCAGATGACCTGCGCAGAGAAAACGAAAAGGTTTTTAACGGCTCGCCAGACGATTTCTCGCTTAACTCACTGTATTCCATAGACTCACCGTCGGGATTTCACGATGAAATCGCCAGAGTTGTTATACCGGGTGGAGAATATATCTGGCGCGGAAGCGGTATCCACTGTAGTGAGCCGGATAAGTGCCTATAACCACTATAGAGAGCAATAACCACTGTGGAGAGCAGTATCCACTGCAGCGAGGAGTCACCTCTAACCGGCCGGTGCTTCACTCGCTACAGTGGATGATTCAGATCTGGCCTTTGCGGATTTTCTCCAGCAGCGCCAGTTCTTCTTTGGTCAACATCACCATCTCACCCTGCTCTTCAGGAGCAACGGTATTTTCAACGGGCAAATCTTCTCCGGAGGGCAGCGCACCAGGAAGACTCTGCGGACGAAGCTTTGGCCTTCTGTAGTGGATATGAAAATAGACCACGCGGCCGCGTTTGATTTCGGTGTAATCGAGATACCCAATCTCTTTGAGCTGCTCCATCGCCTTACGCACCGTGGAGTTCTGCGTAATTGTGCGTGACGTCAGATTCAGACGGGCCCGCAGACGGGCAAGCGAGACCGGTGCCGGGTTAGGCGGCAGGCTTTCTATAAAGGTATAGAGCGCCTGCGCCGATTCCTTACGCGACAGCTCATTAATGGCGCGCAACTGCAACAGCACTTTCTTGTCGAACTGGTAGAGCTCAAAGATTTTAGGATCGGCCTGTAGCGTCACCTCATCCTTTTTGGCGCTGTATTTAGCTGACTGCACGAGGTGCGTGACGTAGTACTCACCTTCTTTATTACTGAAGGAGATGGTATTGGTGGCGATGCGTGTCAGCGAGGCATCAAGGCGTTTACGCAGTTTGGCGGAAGAGCGGGCTGATGGGATGCCGCAGAGTTTTACAAACTCCACAAAAGGGAGCGTCACGCTGTCGCCAAGAACGTTATATTTGGCGAAGGCGTGAATAATACCGACCCACGTCTTAAAGTCGTTATCCATATCCAGACGCGCGCCGGTGATTTTGATATTTTCATATCCTTCGGATTTCACCAGCGACAGTTGCTTCAGTTCTTCCGTCACATCCATCGAAGACATCTGCCCTTTACGCCCACGGGCCGTGGATTTAAGCGTCGGTACAAACAGACCAAGGCGCATCAGCGCAACCGGCTGCACCGTGTTATTACGGTTAGGGACCAGCGTGACAACCTCGCCGGTTTTGCGATCCAGCTCACTGAAAGCGTCATTAATATTAATGCTCTCTTCATCAGCCACTTGCGGGGGCCTCCTGTCCTGTATACCGGTGCTAACTCACCATAGTGGTTATTATCTTCGCCAGTGAGAGTATCACTCACCATAGTGGATATGTCACATGGTAATATACGGTGATTGCTCACCACAGTGGATGTTTACTCGCTACAGTGGTTATTTACTCGCTTCAGTGGTTATTGTCCGAAAAAAAGCATGCGGATCCGCCTGTTTGCTCATTACAGTGGATATTCTCAGGCAGTATGTATGCCTCAGGTTCTGATTGCCTATCCATCTATCAGACCTGTGAATGCATTACCTGCTGTGAATAAGCCCGTGAGTGCGCCTGAACAATTTACGCAAACCAACATGGTATCCATTTAAAAACAGTGAGTTATGGGCCAAAGAGGGGCCTGAACAAAAATGGCTGGCCACTCGCTATAGTGGATAGTGACCACTCTCTTCAGCCGATGTCATACTCGCTACAGTGGATAACGGGCTCGCTTCAGTGGATGATCTACTCACCATAGTGGTTAAAATGTGCTGTAACGGATTGATCTGCATGAGGAATCCGGGAAAGGGATCTTTAAGGATCTCATAGGGGATCTTCTTGGGATCGACTGCTTTGATCTGCCCTGTGGATAACACCCCAAACCGTAACACAACGCATCCCTCTCCTCATGTCGCCTTCGCTCTTTTGCGCTTCCTCAAACGGACAAAAGGCTGTCCGTTTTTGCGGTGAGCGCTGCGATCTTTCACTGTGATATCTGTAGTATCAGTAAGTTGCTTCAACGCACACTAACACAACTTTTATGTTTACCGACTGGCTTTTATGCTGTATTTTCGTTGAAATTAATAAATCCTGCATACAGTGAGTTTTATGATGGATAATGAGCAGCAGTTGACGAAAGTTGCCGAACGTTCAGAAAGAATGCTTCTCGGCCTGACCGAGCAGATCCAGCATCAGAAAGATGAACTTCAGGAAAATACCTTTTATCAGGTCTATGCCAAAGCCGCACTGGCCAAGCTTCCGCGTCTCACTCGCGCAAGTGTTGACTACGCTGTCAGTGAAATGGAAGCGAACGGCTACGTATTTGATAAACGCGCCGCAGGCTCTTCCACAAAATATGCGATGTCCGTTCAGAATATTATCGATCTCTATCATCACCGTGGCGTGCCCAAATACCGGGACCGGCATGATGAAGCGTTCACCATTTTTGTGGGTAATCTGAAAGGCGGTGTGTCAAAAACGGTCTCCACCGTTTCACTTGCACATTCGTTGCGTGTACACCCTCACCTGCTGTTCGAAGATCTGCGCATTCTGGTTATCGATCTTGATCCGCAGTCTTCTGCCACTATGTTCCTGAACCATACCCGCGCGGTGGGTACGGTAGACACCACCAGCGCGCAGGCGATGCTGCAGAACGTGTCGCGTGAAGAGCTACTGGAAGAGTTTATCGTGCCTTCTATTGTGCCGGGTGTGGATGTCATGCCCGCCTCCATTGAAGATGCATTTATCGCCTCCCGCTGGGAAGAACTCTGTGCTGAGCATCTGCCAGGAGCGAGCATTTACGCCGTGCTTCGCCAGAACATCATCGACAAGATTGCGGGCGATTACGATTTCATCTTTGTTGACAGCGGCCCACATCTGGACGCTTTTCTGATGAATGCCATCGCGGCCTCTGATGTGCTGTTTACGCCGGTGCCGCCCGCGCAGGTAGATTTTCATTCCACACTGAAATATCTCACGCGACTACCTGAGCTTATCGCCCTGATTGAAGCGTCAGGTTGTC
This sequence comes from Cronobacter condimenti 1330, assembly GCF_001277255.1. NCBI lineage: Bacteria > Pseudomonadati > Pseudomonadota > Gammaproteobacteria > Enterobacterales > Enterobacteriaceae > Cronobacter > Cronobacter condimenti. Next base: position 23,325 of record NZ_CP012265.1, on the reverse strand, counting down.
GTGTCAGACTGCAAAAAAATATCGGCTTTATGTCGAAGCTGCTTAATAAAGCAGACCATAAGCTCTGTCACAGCCTCGCTAAAGAGATCTTCGGTGGCGACATGCTGGATGTCGCCCTGCCCCGTCTGGACGGCTTTGAGCGCTGTGGAGAGTCCTTTGACACCGTCATTTCTGCCAACCCTGCCACCTATATCGGCAGCAGCGAAGCGTTAAAGAACGCGCGCGCTGCCGCTGAAGACTTCGCCAAAGCGGTTTTTGATCGCATTGAATTCATTCGTATGAGCTGAGAACACCATGAGCACAAAAAGAGTCACCATTGGCCGTACACTCACCCATTCGCCTTTTAAGGAAAGCACGGACGCTGAAACCTTCACGTCGGTATTTGTTCTTAATTCCGGGCGCAAAGCCACGTTCCGTCTGGAGACCGTCGCGCCCGCCGATGTCGCAAATAAAACGTTTGTCCGTCAGGAAACAAACGGGCGCGATCAGTCAGCGCTGACGCCGGAATCCCTGCGTGATATCACCCGTACGCTGAAATTCCAGCAATTCTTCCCGGCCATTGGCGTCAAAGCGGGTGACAGGATTGAGATCCTGGACGGCTCCCGCCGCCGCGCTGCCGCACTTCTCTGCCACACCGGGCTGACCGTGCTGGTGACGGAAGCGGCGCTGAGTACTGATGAAGCGCGAAAGCTTGCCAAAGATATTCAGACCGCCAAAGAGCACAACATTCGTGAAATCGGCCTGCGTCTTATGGCACTGAAAGAGGCGGGATTGAATCAGAAAGAGATTGCCGAGCAGGAAGGGCTGTCGCAGGCGAAAGTAACACGCGCATTGCAGGCCGCCGCAGTATCTGCCGAACTACTTGCTTTCTTTCCGGTGCAATCCGAACTCACGTTCAGCGACTACAAGACGCTGAGCGCTGTCGAAGAGCTATTACTCAAAAATGAGATTGCGCTGCAAACGCTCATTAATACGATTTCTGGCGAAGTGGATATCGTGCTCAGTGAACCGGATCTGGCGGAAGATGAAGTGAAAAACCGCATCGTGCGTATCATCGCGCGTGAAGGGGAACTGCTCACGTCACCGGGCCCGAAAGATAAAGCGGTTATCTCCCCGCTCTGGCGTTTCTCAGATAAAGATCGTTTTGCACGCAAGCGCACCAAAGGCCGCCTGTTCAGCTACGAGTTCAACCGCCTGTCACGTGAAGTCCAGGATGAACTCGACAGCGCCATTGAAAGCGTTCTGAAGAAACATCTTTCCTGAGCGAGCTACGTGCTCGCCGAGGCGATTTCACCATTAACTCCCTGAAATAACGCTTTTTTAAGAAGGGATTTCACGGTGAAATCGCCAGTCTTATTCATTTTTACTGCTTCCCTGTGCTGTAATGTTTACTCACCACAGTGGATGTTTTCACGTGAGTGATGACAACGCATATTGAAATTTCACGGATTTCGCCATGCCGAAATTAAACTTAAGTAATTGATTTTTATTATTTATTTAAACGAGTTTCAGGGTGAAATCGCCAGAATTCAGCCATACCCATTAGATATCCCCTCCTGACGTATCACAGCTCATGTTCCGCAGGCCCATTACTGAACATGCATTGCCGGTACGCAGGTACGGCCGGCAGGGCGTTTAAAAGGTCGACGAGTTAAGCGTGTGATAAACATGCATCCACTGCGGCGAGCGAGAAACCGAAAGGTGGGGATCACAGATAAAAAAGAGCCGCACTCAGGCGGCTCTTTCGTGAGAGCGGGTATCAGAACTGCACAGAATAATTCACACCAAACGTACGACCGCGACCTTTGTAGGTATAAAGATCCGGCGAGCCATAAGTCGGGCTGTAGAGTCCTGGTGCACGCTGACCCCAGACGGTGGTGTAATCCTCATCCAGCAGGTTTTCCACACTGAAGCCAATTTTTCCGACCGGAAGCGCATAGCTTCCGATAAAGTCCATCGTGTTGTAACCATCGATTTTTTTACCGGCATCATCAGATACATCAAACGTCTGGGTGCTCTGCAGGCGCAGCGTCCAGTTATCCGGTGCCCAGTTGACCCATGCGCTGACCTTTGATGGGCTGGCGCTGTCAACCGTAAGCTTTTTCCAGTCGCCATCCACACGCGTTTCCGATTTGATGGCATTAAAGTTTGCGCCGGTGCTCCAGTCGCTGTCGCTGAAGAAGTAATCCACCTGGCCTTCAACACCATAGATACGACGTTTGTCATCGTCCAGGGTGATGGTCATATCGGTCTTGTTAATGTTGATCGTCTTATCAGAAACCGAATAGTACGCGGCAAGTTGCGTACGCAGATTATCGCCTGTGTAGCGCCAGCCCAGTTCATAGCTGTCGACTTTAATGCCATCCAGCCGCGAATCATTGACGTTAACGCTCTTGAGCAGGCGGTAATGCCCATTCTCCAGACGATAGGTGCCGGAACCGTAATATTTGGCGAGATCCGGCAGTTCAAAGCCCTGAGAAAAGTTAAACCAGAGCTGCTGGCGTTCACTGAGGTGACCAAGGATACCTGCGTTAAACAGCAGATTGTTATAATCCGTTTTACCGCCCGGCACCGCATCAGCGGAGGTGGCTTTGCCGGTAGCAATGCCTTGCTGCTGGGTGTAACCCACAAAGTCATCCACCTTATTTTCGGTGTACTGATAACGTACCCCGCCGCTTAAGGTGATCGCCTCAATGTCATAACTTGCCTGCAGGAACGGCGCCAGGTTGGTAATGCTGTAATCCGGATAGCGCCCTACGTTATAAGCATTGTCCAGCTTCATGCCGCCGCTGGCAGCCGCTTTGTTCAGATCAAAAAACTGCTGGTTGGCATTAAAGGTTTCATGCTCGGCATCAACGCCATACGTGAGTGATAGTGCATCGAGCGGTTTGCTGTTTACGGTCAGTTTGCCGCCCCAAAAATCCGTTTTCTGCTGCGAGGCGCCAATACTGGTCACCCGCGTTTTATCACCGTTAAGCGTCGGGAACGGATAGTAGGTGAGGCTTTCATCACGGTAATAAATTTGTGCGACCAGGTCCTGTCCCCATGCATCAGTATTGGAGTACTGAAGGTTAATCAGGTGACGTTCGGTGCCCGGCAGGCGATCGGAATCGAGATTGCCTTTGTTACGAGCAGTGCCGTTGCCTGTAACAGCCGAGAAATTCTCGCCCAGAAACAGGCCGTGCTTACCATCGGCCTGACTCTTGTAGTATTGCGTCGTGAGTTGCAACTGCTGGTGGTCATCAATATTCAGCGTGCCGGTGCCCATAACGTCCAGTCGATCCGAGTACTGCAGACCGGTCTGGGTATTATCAATAATGGCTTCATCGCCGTTACCGTCATACCAGCCGCCATAGCGCTGATACGCAACCGAGAGACGACCAGACGCATTATCGTTACCGCCGCTGACAGCGGCCGCCACATTTTCATCATGATCGTTATGACTGTTGAAGCCACTTTTGGCACCGGTCTGGAATTCTACCTGCGTTTCTGGCTGCCCTTTTTTGGTCACGATATTGATCAAGCCGCCAGTACTGCCGCCGCCGTAAAGCGACGTCGCGCCGGAAATCACTTCGATGCGCTCAATGTTAAACGGATCGATGGAGTCCAGCTGGCGGCTGTCGCTGCGTGAGGAGTTCATTCTCACACCGTCGACCATCACCATCATGGAGCGGCCGCGCATATTCATGCCGTAATTGGTACGGCCCTGGCTGCTGACGTCCATGCCAGGAATGAGCTGCGCCAGGACTTCTTTTAACTCTTTACCGCCCTGAACCTGCTGTTCAATCTCAGCCTGTTCGATAACCCATGTGGTCTGTGCCATATCCGCAGCACTGTGTCCGGTACGGCTGGCGGCAACCACCAGCGTCTCTTCTTTCTGCGGCGCCCCCCAGGCAGAGGAGGAAAGCATGGCAAGCAAACAAGGATTCAATACCCAAAGATAAGGACGCTTCATTGTTATGGTATTCCTGAGAGTGTGTTAGTAGTCAGTGCTTTTTACGGGTTGATAAACCTGACGCGGTTCCTTGTCTGACCGGGAACGCCAGTGGATCACGCCGGGTGTGGTGCCCAGGTCAAACGGCTCATCCGGGTGCGCGACATTAAGAATACGCGCCGCCCGCCAGGCCATCAGGCTGAGCTGAGGTTCCGCAATACCAAGGCTTCGCATCCCGGCATTGACGGCAAAAAGATGATTCGTGGCTGGGCCATTCCACTCCAGCGTGAAATCGGTATTGACCCTGAAGCCTTCGTGCTCGTCCAGCGTCAGGCGCTGCGCCAGCGGCGCGAGAAACGCTGGCTGGGCAGGGCGGTAGCCGGTGGCGAAAATCACCACATCGGTCTCCAGATTTTCTTCACCGTTATCGAGGTGATGACGTAACGTCAGACGCTGGCCCTGCGGCTGAGTGGCCACTCGAGTCACCGAGCGCGAGGGCAGTAGGTGTGCCCACGGTTTTTCACGCAGGACTTCAAAGCGGTGATACATCGCGCGGTAAATCGCGAGCAGCGATTCGGCCGTGACGCCGTCAGAGGTCATCTTCTGCTCGGCGAGTAGTGCACAGCGTGTTTGTTCATCAAGCTGCGCGAAGCTTTCCAGATATTCCGGCGTGAAATACTCGTTCGCGAACGCGGCTTCATCGAGTGCGTTGTAGTTGTTACGGCGCGAAACCCAGTTCAGCGCAGCAGGCTGGCCCCACTCCCCGCGGAAAATATTCAGGAACAGATCGGCCCCGCTCTGGCCACCGCCCACGACAGCGACGCGCTTGCCGGCAAGCGTCGGCGTGCGGAGCATCATTTCGCTGGCGTGGAAGCAAGTGTTGTTTTGCGCAGGCACGCAGTCGGGCAGGTTGACTTGCTTACCGATGCCCATGCAGACATGACGCGCCTGGAAGCGATCGCGCGGGGTCTCAATTTCAAACAGGCCGCTGGTCTCGTCGAATCGCACCTGCTGCACGTGCTGACTGAACGCCAGGTTGCTCAGGTTGTCCGCCGCCCAGCACAGGTAATCGGCGAACTCTTCGCGGGATACGGTGCGCTGCTCAGTCGTCAGGAAGCGGTAGAATTTTTTCCGCTGCACCAGATAATTCAGGAAGCTGTAGCGATTGGTCGGCTCCACGGCGCTGACCAGATCTTTCAGGAAACTGGTCTGCATATGGCAGTCTGGCACCATCATGCCCGGATGCCAGGAGAAGTGCGGTTTTCGTTCAAGGAACAGCGAGCTGAAGCCGTCAAGCCCTTCGGCGAGCGCGGCGATGCTGAGATTAAACGGGCCGATGCCAATGCCGATGAAATCATACGTTTTCATGATGCGGTCCCTCTGGTGACCAGATACAGCGGGTTATCAAGATCGGTGAGATAGTGGGGCAACATGCGGCTGCCGCCGTCATGCTCAGAGAACGTCAGTTTGACGGGGTTTAGCACCACGCGGATGATTTGCGGTTTAAACAAATCAAATTGCGCGAATCGCGCCGCCATCGCCGGATGCGCGGCCATATAGTTTTGCAGTACATCCGCCAGCAGCTGATAGAACCGGGTTTCACTGACGCCGCACTGTACCGTCAGGCGCGAGACGAAACGCAGCACCGTTACAAAATGCCCCGTCTGTAAATCATGAATAATGTAGTCGGCGCCAAGACGCGCGGTCACCGCTTTCACCGGCTCCGGCAGGCTCTCCATCTCCGGGAATGCCTCGTCTACGAGACGCATGTCGCCCTGGAAATCCTTCAGTAAAATGCGCTGCGGCACATGGTCTTTCATGACCAGCGTGACGTTCTGGCCATGGGCGATAAGCGCTACGCCGTAACGGCACAGCAGGTGATAGAACGGGATGACGACAGCGCTGAACATTTGCGTCAGCCAGGCCTCGGCGCTTAAGCCTGAGCGTGAGATCCAGGCATCAATGAGCGGGCGACCCGCGTTATCGGTTTCCATCAGTGCTGCCATCAGCACAGCCTGTTCACCTTGCTGCAACCAGCAGGACGGATTTTCACGCCAGATGACGCCAAACATCTCCTGGTAGCGGTAGGGCGCGGTTTTCAGCGCCGCGTAACCGGTGTGCGAGACATAACCCGCGGCTGGCTCGCCGAGGATCTGCGCGCCAGAGGCAATCAGGGTTTCATCGCGCGCAAACTGTTGCTGCAACCAGCGGGAGGCCAGCGGCCCGGCGGCGATGTATTTCCCCGGAATGCCGCGATAACAGGACGTGTTATAAATCGTCAGCGGCAGTTTGATATCAAACGGCGAGCGGCGGCTCACGTTGGTGAGCGTTCGCAGCGACTGCTGCGCAATATACGCATCGCCGAATTCGCCGAGATCGAGAATGTCGCCGCGTGCCAGCTGCGGCAGAAAATGCAGCGCTATCTTCTGCTGCCACTGCCACGGATGCAGCGGCACCGGAAGCCAGTTTTCATCAAGATGCAGCGCCTGCCAGTAGCGGGTGAAGCGCAGACGTTCCGTCTCGTCCATGGCGCTTGCCAGCAGATTGTTAATATCGCAATCCGCGTCACTGCTCCAGACCATCAGGTCGCGACGCACGGCGACCCAGTGCAGCTGAAAACGGCCACGATATTCCGGCGCGTAAGCTTTCAGCGCAGTGAGGCCCCAGCCGCGGCGGCCTTTATTGAAAATAAACTTCGGATGGCCGGACATCAGGCACTGCAACTCATCCGGGTCCATATCGATAAGTGCGTCGGCGCTTAAATCCTCACGCGCTTCCAGCAATTGCAGATCGCCGCGCAGCGTCGCATACAGATCTTCAAGATGTTCTGCCGTTTGCGCATCCGTCATCTTCAGCACCGCTGCCAGCTGACGCAGGGCGCTTTCCGCTTCCACCGCGCCGCCGTGCTGGTTTTCAAGCGTCGCCGGGTCGATATGCAGCCAGCCCCAGATGCCGCGCGTCGCACTGAATGTCCAGGTGTCGTCGCCAAGCACGAGAGTCCAGCGGCCTGCGCCGGTTTCGTTTGCCGCAAGCGTGCGTTCATACTCCAGTTCGGCGAGTATTTTCGCCACCATCTCGCGATTGACGCGCTCCCACCATTGCAGCGTCATAACCCCACCTCGCGGAAAAAGTGGTCGCGCTGGCTCATCACCAGACGCGAGCGTTTATGCGGGAAATCAAACTCCTTTACTGTCCCGAAGCCCGCTACCGGCAGATGACGGAACAGGCGCTGGTTGTCAAAGCGCGGTTCGGCGACGAGGCGCTGTGTCCGCGGTTCATCCAGCCACAGATAGTGGCTCAGGCCGCGCAGCCAGCTGCGGATATAAGGCGCGCCCCGCCACTGCTCTTCGCCCACCAGCATATGCAGGCCGCGGTCGAAGGGTTGCCAGCGGTAGTGACGGCCGATGCGGTCTTCCGCCGCCCAGTAGATTTCGAAATAGCCGAACGGCGCATCATCAAAGCAGCCAATAAGCGGGTAGCAGTACGAGGAATCGAGCTGTTTACGCAAATAGGCTTCCTGTTCCGCCTGCGGGCCAGCCATTTCCCAGAAGGCGTTGACGCGCGGCGCGTTCATCCAGCGGGTGAAGTGCTCCGCATCCTGCGCCACGTCTGCTACCCGGAAACTGAGCGTACGTTTGATTTGGGGATCATAGCGGCGATAAACCTCACCGTGAGGACGTGGCGCACGCACCGGAAACGCGAGCTGTCGCGTCTCGTCATACTGCATAACGCCGCGGGCAGGCGTACGCTCGCCGCGCAGCCACAGCGGCAGTTGCCAGAACGTGTCACGGGCAAGATAGTCGCACTGCACGCGTTCAAACAGCGCCTGCGCCTGCGGCTCATCGCGCCACTGCGCCCATGGCAGCGTAATGCCGGTCAGCGCCGGCGCGGCGATAAACAACTGATCGAGTGCGCTAACCAGCCAGCCTTGCGGCAAAGCACCCGGATAATTCAGCACGCCGCTGCCATCCAGGCCGAGCGCCAGCGGCAGGGTGAGGTTGAGCTGCGCGCAGCGAAAACCATACCCGTCATGAATAATGCTGGCTTCAGGCATCATGCGCGCTCCCTGTAAACGGATTATCGAAGTCGAAGTAAATGACCGCCGGATCGGCAATGGTGTTTTCGTTGTGGTCGTGCAGATAGCAGAAGAAGTTACCTTTGCAGTTCCAGTGGCGGCTCTCCAGCACGTAATCGAGACAGCGGGTATCACGCGCCGTGGCGCGCAGCCCGACGAGGGCTTCGCGCACGATGGCCATCAGGTTTTCTTCGCTGTCGAACCCGGCGGCGCCGAGCGCGGCGGTGACGGCAAGCGTTGAATTCACCAGCAGGTAATACGGGAAGTAGCGCAGGAGCTGGGCTTCGCTGAAGCGGTTTTCCGCCTGTGGCTCGCCGGCTTCTGCAAGCCACAGCAGCGCGCCGTCGGTAAACCCGCTGCCCTGGCAGTCACGGTAAATCAGGCCCACCGGCAGATCCTGCTGCATCTCCACCAGAATATTTTGCTGATGCGCAAGCAGCACCAGGCCGTAGTCGGCTTCGGCGCTAAAGAGCGGCAGCAGAACGCGATCGCAATACGCTTTCACCCAGCAGCGTGCGGCCTGCGGCGGCGGAAGCGCCAGGCGTTCGCCAAGACGACGTACCGCTGAGGCGAGCAGGCTGTCGCCGCCGTCCGGAGCGGCCTGCGTCAGGCTCACCAGCACGTTAGTCTGCGTCTGCGGCGTGGCGAACAACAGATTAACGCGCAGCGCCATCAGGCTCTCTTCCTGAATTTCTCCGGCCACGTCGCGCAGCCCTACCCAGCCATCTTCCTGCATCACGCGCATGGTCGGGTAACGTGCCTGCAGCGCCTGCCAGCGGCTGGTCTGTGCCATGCGTGCCAGACGCATACCGCGTTTAACTTCCTTGACCGACAGCGTGCGTACAGAGTTGGTGAGCCGCACGCTGAGGGAGAATTTGATCATGTCATTATTGGTTTCGCTGTAGAGCGAGCGTGATGAACTGGTCGGCAGCCATGGCGCGCCCGCCTCGCCCAGATCGATGAGCTCGCCCTTTTCCACCAGCGCCTGACACCACGGCTGCGCCAGCAGATAGGCTGCCTGCCACGGATGCATCGGCACCAGCCAGCGCGTGTCAGTAAAGTGCGAGAGCAACCCTGGCACACTCTGAGCCGCAAAACGCAGCAAACGCGTGCGCAAATTAAGCCCCAGACTTTCCCCAGCTACGTGCGATTTATCTACCGCAAACCAACGCAGCGGAAACCGGGGCGCGAAATCCGGCAGATAGCGGCGTGCTTCGGTTTCGTTAAAAGGCTCATGTGATTTCGGGGCCGGGTGAAACGCATGTCCGACCAGCAGCGCCTGTTCGGCCTGTGCAAAATTAAGCGGCTGCGCGCGCAGCGTATTCCAGTCATGGCGCAGTTCAATCGCCTGCCAGGTGTGACGATGGCTCTCCTGCACGCGGCGTGCAAAGCGCACCAGGACATCGTCGGCAAGCTCGCCTTTCACGGAGGGTTTGGTCAGAATGAGATCAACAAGTGTTGCAAAATCAATCGGTTCGCCGCGGTCTTCATCGTTCATGATCCGCAGCGCCGGGAACCTGTACTGATGGTGTTGCGTGGGAGAGAAATAACGCAGCGGAATGCGAATGGCCTGCGTGTCAGAAAGGGGGACGTGGATCTGCGCCGGTGCCTGCGGCGATGGGCCGGGAAGATGTTGCCAATCCCGGGTTTCACGCAGCAGAGCGTTGAGAAAACACTGAGCCGCAACGTCGGTAGCGGCGGGGCGGGGCAGGGAAACCATAACAAACACATCCTTTGTTGATAATGATTATCGTTATGATAGGGATTCTATTTACAGTGGCAACTATTTTTGCAATATTTGTTTTCAATAATTTCATAAATATCTCACATTTGTTGACATTACATTTACCCGCTTATGGATGCTTCTTCTCATGCCGTACCCGCCCGCCGCACAGGTAAGTCACTCTGGCCGCTGGCGCTGTGCGCGGGACTGCTCGGGATCGGGCAAAATGGTTTGCTGGTGGTGCTGCCCCAGCTGGTGCAGATGACGGGGTTATCGCTCTCTGTCTGGGCCGGTTTGTTGATGTTCGGTTCAATGCTGTTTTTACCAGGCTCCCCCTGGTGGGGACGGCAAACAGAAATCCGGGGCTGTAAATTTGTGGTGGTGGCCGCGCTCGGCGGTTATCTCGCAAGTTTCGGCGTCATGGCGCTGGTCGTCTGGGGAATGGCGCGCGGTATCGTTGGCGTTTCATGGGGGCTTACGGGGCTTATCGTCTCACGCGCGCTTTATGGCATGACGGTTTCCGGCATGGTGCCCGCCGCCCAGACCTGGGCGATGCAGCGCGCCGGTATGGAAAACCGGCTCATGGCGCTGGCCTCTGTCAGTTCCGGCCTGAGCTGCGGGCGTCTTATCGGTCCACCGCTTGCGGCCGCCGCGCTCAGTCTTCATCCGCAAATGCCGCTCTGGCTGATGGCGCTCGCACCGTTTATCGCGCTGCTGCTTGTGGCGCGCCAGCATAACGATCCGCCGCTTGCGCCGGTCGCGCACCAGTCGGCGCGGCTGCGCCTTAATATGCTGCCGTATCTGGCACTGGCGCTGCTGCTGGCTGCCTGTATCAGCCTGATGCAGCTCGGTCTGTCGCCGCATCTGCGCCCACTGTTTCAGGGCGATCTCGCAACAGTCAGTCATCACGTCGCGCTGCTGTTAAGTCTGGCGGCGGCAAGCACGCTGCTGGCGCAATTTCTGGTGGTAAGGCCACAGCGCCTGGCGCCGCGCGCGCTGTTGTTAAGTGCGGCGGGGCTGATGACCGCCGGCCTGCTTTTGATGATCCTGCCGGGGTTAATATCCTTTTATGCGGGGATTGCGGTGACCTCGTTTGGCGCCGCGATGGCCACGCCGGGCTATCAGGTGCTACTGAATGACAGGCTCACCACCGGCAAAGGCGCAGGCGTTATCGCGACCAGCCACACGCTCGGCTACGGTGCCAGCGCGCTGCTGGTGCCCGTCATTTCGCTCTGGTTTGGCGAACATGCCCTTATTGTCGCTGCCTTTATTATTGCTGCGCTGTTTTTACTTTTCAGCATCGGCGTATGGCGTACCGCCGCGCCGCAGGAGCCCCGCTTATGACCGCCAGTTACCGTATTTTTAATGTGACGCTGCGCCGCCGCGTTGCCGTGACGCCCTCACTGTTGCGCTGCGTGTTTACCGGCCCGGAAATTGCGCATATGAAGCATGAAGCGCCCGATCAGCGGATCAAACTGCTGTTTGCGCGCCCGGATGGCGACACGGCGCAGTTACCGGTGAGCGACAGATGGTATCAGGATTATCTGGCGCTGCCCCGTGAGCAGCGGCCACTGATGCGCACCTACACCTTGCGCGCGCTGCGCGCAGCCGAATGTGAACTGGATGTGGAGTTTGTTCTGCATGGTGATACCGGCCCCGCCTCGCGCTGGGCCAGCCACGCGAAACCTGGCGATGCGCTGCAAATCGTTGCACCGGATGGCGAGTTCCCGGGCGACAGCGGCGGTTACGAATGGATGGCCGATGATGCGCTCCGCCAGGCCTTGCTGATAGCCGATGAAACGGCGCTGCCCGCCGCGCTCGGCATCCTTGAACAGCTCGCCCGCCAGCCTTCGCCGCCTCGCGTACAGGCCTTTCTGGAAGTGCCGCTGGCGCAGGATGTTCAGCCTCTGCGCTACCCGTTTGCCGATATCCACTGGCTTGCGCGTGAAGACCGTGCCTTACACGGCGAGCGGCTGCTGGAGGCGGTGAAAACGGCTGCCACGCTGCCGGCCTCTGCACTCTCCGCAGTGGATATTACCCAGTCAGAAACCACTGACGACGCGCTTATCTGGCAACGCGCCGGTGGGGCAGGGGCATTTCGCGCCTGGGTCGCGGCAGAGTCTGGTGCCGTGAAACGCCTGCGACATTACCTGACGCGCGAGCGTCAGCTTGATCCGTCCCGCGCCTGTTTTATGGCGTACTGGGCGCGCGGTAAAAGCCACGCGTAATAGGTTTCCTTCAACGCAGAGCGACTCTTTTAACACCTTTTACGCTGTATTTGCCAGTTACAGCCTGAAAGGTGTAAAATAGGGAATACAGCTTATCGTTTGTAACTGAAGATGCGGGTAATAACATGACTACCGTCTATCCACTGAAAACGCTCAGCCAGCTGCGCCCGCTGCTGGTGGGCTTTCGCAAAAACCAGGGACTGACGCAACGCGAAGTGTCCGAACGACTTGGGGTTACGCAGCAAACGTATGCCCGGCTTGAGGCCAACCCTGCCTCGGCAAGCATTGAACGTTTGTTCCGCGTATTTAACGTGCTCGGTATTGAGATGACGCTTAGCGAAATGCAGAAGGATCCCTCCTCTGATATCGCTGCAAGTGACACCTCGCCCGCCCGTCGTGAGGCGTGGTGACGATGCGCCGCACGCCGCGTTTAGCTATCTGGATGAACGGGATCCCGGTCGGCTACTGGGATAAACACCTCGGGGACGATCGGCTGGAATACCTGCCGGAATGGACGGAGGACGCGCAGGGCCGACCGCTGTCTTTGTCGCTGCCGTTCACCCCGGGCAACCAGCCGTATCGCGGCACGCGGGTGCGGGATTACTTCGATAACCTGTTGCCGGACAGCGAAGGCATCCGTCGCCGCCTGGCGATGCGTTACCAGGCGCACAGCCTCGACCCGTTCGATTTGCTGGCGGAACTGGGACGCGACTGCGTTGGCGCCATCCAGCTGCTGCGCGCTGATGAACAGCCGGAAGGCCTGTTTGCCATTCGCGCTCGCCCGCTCTCCACAGTGGATATTGCCGCGATGCTGCGCCATACCGCCCAGGCGTTTCCCGGCCAGCAGGGTGAAGAGGAGACGCTGCGGCTCTCTATCGCAGGCGCACAGGAGAAAACCGCGCTGCTGTGGCACAACGGTCAGTGGTGTCTGCCGGAGGGCAACACGCCCACAACGCATATCTTCAAACTTCCGCTGGGACTGGTGGGCAATATGCAGGCGGATATGCGCACGTCGATTGAAAACGAATGGCTCTGTTCGCAGTTACTGGCCGCGTATGACATTCCCGTCGCACGTACGCAGATGGCGCAGTTTGAAGAGCAAAAAGTGTTGATCGTCGAGCGCTTCGACCGCCGGTTATCGCGTGATAAACAGTGGTGGTTGCGCTTGCCGCAGGAGGATATGTGCCAGGCGCTCGGCGTGTCGCCGCTGCGAAAATACCAGTCTGACGGCGGGCCGGGTATCGGCGATATCATGACTATCCTGAGTCGTTCAGAGCAGGCGCGGGCCGATCGTGCCACTTTCTTCCGCGCGCAGATCGTTTTCTGGATCCTCGCCGCAACAGACGGCCACGCCAAGAACTTCAGCATCGCGCATCTGCCCGGTAATCGTTATCACCTGACGCCGCTTTATGATGTGTTGTCCGCCTGGCCGGTGATTGGGCCGGGGAATAACCAGATTGCGTGGCAGAAATGTAAGCTCGCGATGGCGGTGCGGGGCAGCAGCAATTACTACCATCTGAGCCAGATCCGCCGACGCCACTGGCTGCGCCAGGGCGAGCTTGCGGGGCTGTCGCACGCGCAGGTCACCGCGATGGTAGACGCGCTTATCGCCGCGACACCCGATGTTATCGACCGCGTGGCCGCTGCGCTTCCGGCAGGCTTCCCCTTAGCGCTGGCGGAGCAGATTTTCGAGGGCATGCGTCAGCAGTGCGCGCGTCTGGCGAACGCCTGACTTTTCATTCTGTGCCGCGCTGCCCGCGGCATCGTCTCTTCTTCCCCTTCGCGCCTCACCCAGCCTTCCCGGCACTTCTCCGGTAATGGTCTATGATTGTTCACGTATGCCGCCAGGGCCGTGACACTCAGACCATCGTGACATCCCCAGGCAGGAAACCGCCATTCACCGTGGCGGCCTGCACGCGACCGACCCGCTGCGGCACCCGGATCATGCTTACACGTTAACGCTCCTGAGGCGCGCCGCAGGAGCGGAAATTGCGCGATCGCGCCACTGCTCACTTCTGGATTAGACGAGGTAACAGAATGGAATCAACATTCCTGAAAAGTTGGGGTAGCGAATATCTGGCGAACGGTGCCGTTCGCTTTCGTCTCTGGGCGACCGGGCAGCAGAGCGTGACGCTCCGGCTTGCGGGCCAGGAGACTGCAATGACGCCGACAGGCGATGGCTGGTTTGAACTGGAAATGCCAGGCGTTACGCCCGGAACAGAATACAGCTTTGTACTGGCCGACGGGATGACGGTGCCGGATCCGGCATCGCGCGCCCAGAAGGCGGACGTCAACGGCCCGTCGCTGGTCGTTGATCCCACCGCCTATGACTGGAAGAACACGGACTGGCAGGGCCGTCCGTGGGAAGAGACCGTCGTGTATGAGATGCACATTGGCACTTTCACACCGGAAGGCACCTTCCGCGCGGCTATCGACAAGCTGCCGTACCTGGCGCAGCTTGGCGTTACGATGCTGGAAGTGCTGCCGGTGTCGCAGTTTGGCGGCAATCGCGGCTGGGGATACGACGGCGTGTTGCTTTACGCACCGCACTCCGCCTACGGCACGCCGGATGATTTCAAAGCATTTATCGATGCCGCCCACGGGCATGGGCTTTCTGTCGTGCTGGATATTGTGCTCAACCATTTTGGCCCGGAGGGCAACTATCTGCCGCTGCTGGCCCCGGATTTCTTCCACAAAGAACGGATGACACCGTGGGGCAACGGCATCGCCTATGATATCGACGCCGCGCGCCGCTATATCGTGGAAGCGCCGCTCTACTGGCTGAAAGAGTACCGCCTCGACGGGCTGCGCTTTGACGCAATCGATCAGATTGAAGACACGTCGCCAAAACATGCGCTGATTGAGATTGCCGAGCGCATCCGCGCGGAAATCACCGACCGACCGGCACATCTCACCACGGAGGACAGCCGCAACGTTATCTTCCTGCATCCGCGTAACCCGGACGGCAGCGCACCGCTGTTCACCGGCGAGTGGAACGACGATTTTCATAATGCGGTACATGTGTTTGCTACTGGCGAAACGCAGGCGTATTACCAGGATTTTGCCGACGCGCCGGAAAAACGCGTCGCTCGCGTGCTGGCGGAAGGCTTCGCCTATCAGGGCGAAGTGTCGCCCCAGAGCGGCAAGCCGCGCGGGGTGGACAGCACCGGTCAGCCGCCCGTCGCCTTCGTCGATTTTATCCAGAATCACGATCAGGTTGGTAACCGCGCCTGGGGCGAGCGGCTGATCGAGCTTGCAGGCGGCAATCGCACAAAGGCATTGCTGGCGACGCTCTTGCTTTCGCCGCATATCCCGCTGCTTTTTATGGGCGAGGAGTACGGCGAAACCAACCCGTTCCTGTTCTTTACCGACTTCCACGGTGATCTTGCCAAAGCCGTGCGGGAAGGGCGTGCGCGTGAATTTGAAGGCCACGGCGACTATGAAGGCGAGGGCGTACCGGACCCGAATTCGCAACAGACCTTCGAGATGTCGAAGCTCGACTGGCAGAAGCCTGAAAGCGAAGAGGGGAGGGCGTGGCTGAGCCTCACCCGCGAACTACTGACGCTGCGCCGTGAACATCTCGTCCCGCTGCTCGCGACCGCGGGCGGCCATAGCGGCCGGGTGGTGGAAACCGCGCCGGGATTTGTGGCAGTAAGCTGGACATTCCCGAAAGGCACGCTGTCGCTCGCGCTAAATATTAGCGCGCGCGCGCATGCGCTGCCTGAACTGCCGGGTGAAACTCTGTTCGCGTGGCCGCAGGCCAGCGCCGATGTGCCGCCAGACGGCATTCACGTTCGCCTGGCAAAAGGAGACGCGTCATGAGCATTCCAGCCTCCACCTACCGTATTCAGTTTCGCAACGGCATGACCTTCGACCGCGCGGCTGGTCTGGTGCCTTATCTGAAGCGACTTGGCATCAGCCACCTGTATGCGTCGCCGGTTTTTACGGCCACATCCGGCTCCACGCACGGGTATGACGTGACGGATGCGAATGAAATAGAACCCGCTATCGGCGGGCGTGAAGGTTTCGATCGCATGGCAAAAGCGCTCAAAGACGCCGGGCTGGGGTTGATTCTGGATATTGTGCCGAACCATATGGCGGCGTCGCTGGAAAACCCGTGGTGGCGCGATGTCATTGAAAATGGCGAGAAAAGCCACTATGCGCGCCACTTTGATATCGACTGGACACGACGCCTGACGCTGCCGTTCCTCGGCGATACGTTTGAAAACGTGCTGGAAAACGGCGAGATAAGCATTAAGCCCGATCCAAAAACGGGCAAACCGGCGCTCGCTTATTACGAAAGCTTTTACCCGCTAAACCCGGAAACCTGGCAAGGCCGCGAGGCGGAAGTGCTGGCGATAACGGATAAAACGGCCATTGCGGCGCTGCACGATAGCCAGTCATATCAGCTTATTTCCTGGCGCGAGGCCCCGCGTTCACTCTCGTATCGCCGCTTTTTTGAAATCACCGGCCTTGCGGGCGTGCGCGTCGAGGACGATGCGGTATTTGATGACAGCCACCGGCTGATTCTGGAGCTGGTCCACGCGGGTGTGGTGGACGGATTGCGGGTGGATCACGTCGACGGACTTGCCGATCCCAAAGCGTATCTTGAGCGGCTGCGTGAGAAAGCCGGGCCAGATTGCTACATCACGGTGGAAAAAATCCTCGGTAAGGGCGAGCAGATCCCTGAAGACTGGCCGATTTCCGGCACCACGGGCTATGAGTTTATCGCCGCGCTCTCCGACGTGCTGGTGGATGACGCGAAGCTCGACGATCTCAGTAAGGCTTATCACGACGTTGTCGGACAGACGGTAGATATGCGCGCCGAACTGCGCGACGCCAAGCTTTTAATGGCTGACCGTAATTTTGAGGGCGAGTTTACCACGCTGCTGCGGCTCGCTACCGGCATCGCGCAAACGGAAGGCGTGACGCTCGACGAATCTCTTGTGCGCGGCGCGCTGCGCGAACTGCTGGTGGCGTTCCCGGTGTACCGCACCTATGGCACTGCGCAGGGGCTGACGCCTGCCGACACCGCGCTGCTGGAGCGCATTGTCGCGAAAGTACAGAAGAGCGAACATGCACCGGACGCATCCGCACTCGCGTTTCTCGCCGATCTGCTGGCCGGAAAACTGTCGGCTGCCACGTATGACGACGCCGCCACGTTCCGTACCCGTTTTCAGCAGCTGACCGGCCCGCTGATGGCGAAATCGGTGGAAGATACGCTCTTTTTCCGCCAGCACATGCAGCTTGCGCTCAACGAAGTGGGCGCCGAGCCGCTGCCGCGCACTTTCTCGGTAGATCGCTTTCATAAAGAGATGGCGCTGCGCCTGGCGCATCAGCCGGATGCGCTCACCGGCACGTCCACGCACGACACCAAACGCGGCGAAGACGCCCGCGCGCGTCTTTATGCGCTCACCGAGGCGCCGCTGTTCTGGGCCGAGTGCGTCGCCCGCTGGCGGCAGCTGAACCAGACCAGGGTGGTGTTTCTCAACGACGGTACGGCGCCAAAAGGCGTGGACACCTGGATGCTGTATCAGGCGCTTGCAGGCGTCTGGCCGGCCACGCTGAAACCGGATGATGAGGCAGGCCTGAAAGCGCTGGAAGAACGCTTTCTGGGCTTTGTGGAAAAGGCGCTGCGTGAAGCAAAACTGCGCACCGACTGGGCGGATACCAACGACGCCTATGAGAAAGCGGTGCTGGATTACGCGAGCCATCTCCTGTCACCGGACAATCAGGATTTCCTGAAGGATTTTCACGATGCGCTCCAGCCGTTTATTCGCGCGGGCCTGGTGAACAGCCAGACCCAGACGGCGCTGAAGCTGACAGCACCAGGCGTGCCGGATATCTATCAGGGGAGCGAGGCGCTCAATTTCAGCCTGGTCGATCCGGATAACCGTCGCGAACCCGATTTTATTGCGCTCGACAGTATGCTGGCGCCGGAGGCAACCCTTGCCGCCACGGCGCAGGACTGGCTGAGCGGACGGCTTAAGCAGCACCTTATCGCGCGCGTGCTGCGTCTGCGCCAGCAAAACCCGGCGCTGTTCCGGCATGGCGAGTATCTGCCGCTGCGCGTTGAGGGCGAATTCGACAGTAATGTTATCGCGTATGCCCGAACCCACGGCAGTGACGCGCTGATGGTTATCGCGCCGCGCCTCGTGTTCACCGCCCTGTATGAAAGCGCCTCACTGCCGGGGGCTGCGCGCTGGCACGACACACATATCGATTTGCCGCCGACGCTTGCCAACCGTCGCTGGCGCAATGTTGTGACCGGCGAGGCGTTTGAGCTTGCCGATCAAATAAACCTGGAGACAGCCGATGGCTGCTTGTCAGTGATACTCATAACCGACTGATTCCATGCGAATAAACATCATGAATCGTGGTAGTCCTGAATATTTACTGCCTGGATGGAGAGGGAAATATGTCAAACGGTAAGGCTTTTGAAATCACGGCGGGATGCAGTTATCCCCTCGGCGCGAATTACGACGGCGAGGGGGTGAACTTCGCAATTTTTTCCGCGCATGCGGAGCGCGTTGAGCTGTGCCTCTACGATCCGAGCGGCAAAAACGAAATCGCCCGGCTGACGCTGCCGGAATATACCCATGAGATCTGGCACGGCTATGTGCCTGGCCTGCCGCCGGGCACGTTGTACGGTTATCGCGTTCACGGACCTTACGATCC
The DNA here is from genome assembly GCF_001277255.1 of Cronobacter condimenti 1330. Lineage (NCBI taxonomy): Bacteria > Pseudomonadati > Pseudomonadota > Gammaproteobacteria > Enterobacterales > Enterobacteriaceae > Cronobacter > Cronobacter condimenti. Next base: position 4,687 of record NZ_CP012265.1, on the reverse strand, counting down.
TGAAAACGGCCACCGTTTTAACCCGAACAAATTGCTGGTGGACCCTTATGCGCGCGAGCTTGCCGGGAACATTGAATGGAACGAGGCGCACTTCGCCTACGATCTGTTGCATGAAGATAAAGATCTGACCTTCGATGAACGCGACAGCGCGCCCTATATGCCGAAGTGTCGCGTTATCGACCCGAATGAATTTGACTGGCAGGATAAAAACCGGCCGTCCATCGTCTGGCCGCACGCGGTGGTGTATGAAACGCATGTAAAAGGCTTCACGCAGCTTAATCCGGCTGTACCACCGGAGCTGCGAGGTACGTATGAGGGGATGGGGCACAAGGCGACGGTGGATTACATTAAAAGCCTTGGTATTACTTCCGTTGAACTGCTGCCGGTGCACTGGTTCCCCGACGATCAACACCTGCTTGATAAAGGCCTGAAAAACTTCTGGGGCTACAATACGCTCGGCTTTTTTGCGCCCGCCTCGCGCTATTTCGGCCCGGGCGGCATTCAGGGGTTCCGCGACATGGTGCGCGCCTACCATGACACCGGTATCGAGGTTATCCTGGACGTGGTCTACAACCACACGGCAGAAGGCAACGAACTCGGCCCGACCCTCTCCTTCAAGGGCATCGACAACTTCTCTTACTATCGCACCATGCCGGACCAGCACCGTTATTACATCAATGATACCGGCACCGGCAATACGGTGAACACCTCGCATCCGCGTGTCTTACAGATGATCATGGATTCGCTGCGTTACTGGGCGGAATCAATGCATATCGACGGTTTTCGTTTCGACCTCGGCACTATTCTCGGGCGCGAGCCGGAGGGCTTTGACCAGCGCGGCGGCTTCTTTGACGCCATCATGCAGGATCCGGTGCTCTCAAAAGTGAAACTCATCGGCGAGCCGTGGGATATCGGCCCGGGCGGCTACCAGGTGGGTGGCTTCCCGCCGGGCTGGGCGGAGTGGAATGACAAATACCGCGATACGGTGCGTGAATACTGGAAAGGCGATAACGTCTCGACCGATTTCGCCGCGCGTCTGCTTGGCTCCGGTGACCTTTACGATCAGCGCGGGCGCAGGCCGTGGGCAAGCGTGAATTTCATCACCGCGCACGACGGCTTTACGCTCAACGATCTGGTCTCTTATAACAGCAAACATAACGAGGATAACGGCGAAGATAACAACGACGGCCATAATGACAACCGCTCTTATAATTACGGCGCGGAAGGCCCGACGGACGATGAAGGGATCAACGCGGTGCGTGAGCGCCAGAAACGTAACTTCCTCGCCACGTTGTTATTCTCCCACGGGACCCCGATGCTGCTGGCGGGCGATGAGTTTGGCCGCAGCCAGATGGGGAATAACAACGGGTACTGTCAGGACAGCGAGATCTCCTGGGTGCACTGGGAGAACCTGCCGGAAAGCGCCGAGGCGCTGCGCGAGTTTACCCGCAAGGTGATTAAACTGCGGGCAGAGCAGCCGCTGTTGCGCCGCGAAAGCTGGCGCGACGGAATGGTGATTGAGTGGTTTAACGCGGGTGGCGGCTATCAGCAGCCAGAGCAGTGGGATGAAGGCTCCACGCTTGGGGTGTATATCGGCAGGCCGGATCTGGAAACCGAACAAGGGATCTGGCATGACGTGCTGATGCTGTTCAACCCGTTTGAGGGCACGGTGCCGTTCCGCATTCCACAGTTTGGCGAAGGCGGCTGGGTGCTGGAGCTGACGACATCCGATACCGCCAACCACGGTCTGGTTATTACCAAGGAGAAGGATTTCGAGCTGGAAGGGCGCAGTATTGCGCTGTTCAGACGGCCTTAATCACCGTTGTTATTGACCATGACGGCGCAGGGTGCGAACCCCGCGCCGTTTTTTATCGCGCCAACCGGCTAAAACGCCACGTTCACCCGCGCCATAATGCTCTGCGCGCGTGAGCCGCGATCGTCAAGCCCCAGCGTCCCCTGATACGCAATGCCCGGCGTAACGCCGTTTGGCAACTGCACGTCCATGCCTGCGCCCAGCGACAGTGACTGCCGGTTTGGCTCATACAGTGACATGCGCCACGTGTTGTTGCCGACATCCGCATAACCGACACGCGCGCTGCCGGTGTCGCTCATTAAACGTGAATACTCGACCCGGCTTTGCAACCGCACCGCGCCCCAGCTAACGGGAACATGGCGTTCGGCGCGCAGGCCCGCGCTGCCGGTCGTTTGTGAAAAACGCTGAGACGCAAAAGCCAGGTTATACATGCCGGCGTCCGATTCGGTGTAGCGTTCAAGACGGGTCTGCGAGATCTGCATGCGGCCATAGGGCGAGACGAGGCTCTGCGCCGAGCGAAACTCATAGCCGGAAGTCAGCGCGCCGAAGACCTGCCGCCCGGCGCGGCTGCCGCGCGCGAACGTGTCGGTTTCGCTCACGTGGCGTTTACTGTCGAAATCAAGACGGCTGTAGCCCAACAGGCCATCGACAAAGACCGCGTTCGGGTGGTAGCTCGCGTACAGCGCGGAGCTGAGCGAGCGCCCGTTACTGCGGGTACCGGTATCGCCAATATCGCTGACGTCGCGCCCAAATCCCATGCCGACGCCTGCGGTAAAGCCGGGCGTGAAACGGTAATCCACGCCGGTGCTGATGCCCACCAGCGTGTGGCTTAAGCGCATCATACTGTCTTTATCGCGCCCGAAATCGACATAACCACCCGTCCAGTACGAGAGCGGTTTGCCGGGTTCTTGTGCGCCAGATGGCAGCGCAGGCGGCAGTTGATCCTGCGCATCCTGCTGCGCCTGTTGTTGCAGCGCTGCGTTCCAGAAGTCGGTGTCGAGTTCGCGCTCGTGCGGCGACGAGGGCAGGACGAAATGCACGCCGTTGAGTATTGCCGGTACGTTTTCACTGCTGTGTAGCTGCTCCAGACGATCGCTGAAGTTGCGGATCTGCGCCCGGGCGAAGTTTTGCGCTGCCTGATACTGCGCACTAATGGTGCCCGCCACGTTCGCGTCTTTTGACGGATCGGGGCGTGAGGCGATGGTCAGCGTGATCGTCGCCGGGGACGTCGTTCCGGTGGCGCTTAACAGCACGTAGCGCAGGGTGACTGTGCCGCTCGCCTGCGGCGCGGCGGTGAAAGCCAGTTCGTAATCTGCGCCGACCGCCGTGATCGCAGCTGTTCCCTGTTTTTCATCCGGTTGCGCGAGCAGGCGTGCGCCGGTGAACGGGCCGCCCGATGCGCCGCGCGTAAGCGACACGCGGGCCACGCGGCCGGCGCCAAGTGCGGCGTTCTGATCCACGGCCTGCGGCGCGGCGGCGTTAATCAGGAGCGTGTACGTGGCGTGAATAGCTACGCCGCTGGCATCGGTGGCGGTCAGCGTAAACGTATGGTTGCCCGCCGCCGTTGGCGTGCCCTTCAGGCTGCCATCGGTGAAGGTGAGCCCGGCAGGCAGCGTGCCGCTGAGTTGCCAGCGATAAGGCGCGCTGCCGCCGCTTGCGGTGAATGTCTGTGACCAGGCTGCGCCGACCGTGCCGGTCGCCAGCGCGCCTGCGCCAGGCGTGACGGCAAGCGCAACCGGTGCGGTTTCATCACGCACTGAGAGAGGGTAACTGGCCGTCGTGGAAAGGTTATTCGCGTCTTTGGCGGTCACGGATACCGTAAAACTGCCCGCCGCAGTGGGCGTACCGGAGAGCGCGCCCGTCGCGGCGTTAATCGTTACGCCCGCCGGTAATCCGTGCGCTGTCCAGGTGTAAGGCGCGCTGCCGCCGCTTGCGGTGAATGTCTGTGACCAGGCGTGACCTTTGGTGGCGGTCAGAACCGCCCCGTTCGCAGGGCTAAGGGTAAGGATCGCAGGAGGCGTGATCGTCAGCGAAACCGTCGCATCCGCAGAGGTGCCTGCGCTGTTGCTGGCGTTCCAGGTAAAGCTGTCGCTCCCGGCGTATCCGGCGAGCGGCGTGTAACTTGCCGACGTGCCGGAGATGACCACCGCGCCATGCGTTGGGGGCGTCACAATATGAATAGCCGTGGCGCCGCCGCCGGACAGCGGCAGCGCAAATGCGTTATCGCTGCTGTTCGCCGCCACCTGAACGACAGTATTACCTGCGATCGGGCGTGGTTCGTTACGCTGTACTGTGACGCTATAAGATGCCGTTGAGCCGTCCTCGGCGGTCACCAGGATGTTCAGCGTATTGACGCCCACATTCAGGTTAATCGCGGGCGACGCCGAGCCAGACGCAACCGGGTTGCCATTCACGGTGACGGTTGCCTGTGCATCATGCGTCGTTGGCGTCAGCGTGACGGACGTGACGGCATATTCCACCGTAGCGTGATAGTGGGTGTTGCTCGCAGTGAAGGTCGGGGAGAGCGCGCCGCCGGAAAACGCGAGCCCGCTCAGTGTTGCGTCGGAGGAGCGCGGGGCTGTGGCGGCAGTACAGGTTACGGTGACCGGGCTGATAAAACCGTTGGTCGTCTTCACGGTGAAATAGAGCCCGCCTGCTGTTAACTGCGTACCGGTCACCGTCGTGCTGAACGAGCCTGCGCCGCCATTTGAACTGTAATGCACCATGTAGTGCTGAGAAAAATCGCGGCTATGCAGCAGCACCGCGTCTGCTAAGATCTGGTTTCCTCCAGTACCCGCACCGCTGTCGCTAAACGAGATCGTGACGCTCTCGTCGCTGTTAAACAGGCTTTTGTCATAGGTGCTCGTGACGCTA